>JALRCL010000633.1 GCA_023268575.1 Patulibacter sp. | reverse complement strand
CCCGGCCGCCGGGCCGACGCTCAGAGGAGCCCGTCGCGCGCCGCGGCGTAGGCCGTCGGGACCGTCGGTCGGAACCCGAGCTCGTGCGCCAGCGTGACGTCCATCCGTCCCGCCCACGGCGACTCGAGGGGCTCGGCCGATCCCTCGATCGGCGTCCCGCCGAGCTCGGCCATCTGCAGCACGGTCAGCGGTGCGTCGTCGGCGATGTTCACGATGCGCCCGTCGAACCGGCCGGCGAGCGCGAGCTCGACGGCGACCGCGACGTCGCGATGGTGGGCGACCGAGTAGCTGTGGGCCGGGTGCAGCCCGAACCGCCCCGCGAGCGTCGGCATCGACGCGAGGTGCCCGTCGCCGTCGCCGTAGACGAACGGCAGGCGCAGGATCGACCAGGTCAACGCGCTGCCGCGCAGGAGCTCCTCGGCCGCGACCTTGCTCGCCGGGTAGGCCTGCGTCGGCGCGCACGGATCGGTCTCGCGGCTCGGACGCGCCGCGCCGTGGTCGTAGACGTTGCCGGTGCTCGCCATGACGAACCGCGCACCGGGGGCGTCGGCCTCGACCGCGGAGACGAGGTTGCGCGTGCCGTCCCGGTTCGCGCGCCAGATCGCGTCCTCGTCCTCGGTGCGGAACAGCGCGGCGAGGTGGACGACGGCGTCGACGTCCTCGACGGCCGCCGCGAGCGAGGAGGGATCGGACAGGTCGCCGTGGACGGCGCGGACGCCGTCCGGCAGCGCGACGTCCTGGCGGACGAGGGCGCGGCACGTGACGCCGGCGTCGACGAGGCGGGGAAGCAGGCGGGAGCCGACGAGACCGGTGGCGCCGGTCAGCAGAAGGGAGGTCATGACGATCGATAGTACAGATCATCAGCGAGACTGACGATCAGAGGATCGCGTAGCATCGGCGCCATGCCGCACCACGACGACCTCGGGCCGCGGCTGGGCGGCCGGCTCGGCTACCTGCTGAAGCACGCTCACGTCGCCCTCTCGGCGCTGCACGAGGAGCTGCTCGCGCCGTTCGGGATCAGCGACCGCGAGCTCGCGGTCCTCCTCCTGCTGGACGCGCGCGAGCCGGAGTCCCAGCAGCAGGCCGCCCGGCGGCTCGGGGTCGATCGGACCACGATGGTCGCCGTGATCGACGCGCTGGAGGGCAAGGGCCTCGTCGCGCGTCGCCCCGACCCCACGGACCGGCGGCGCAACGTGGTCGCCCTGACCGACGCGGGACGCGTGACGCTGCGCGACGCGACGGCGGCCAGCGACGACGCCGAGGCGCGGCTCCTGGGCGGCCTCGGCGCGGACGATGCGGCGCGGTTCCGCGAGCTGCTGCGCCGCGTCGTCGCCGGGGACTGAGCGGCGCGCGCCGGTGCCGCGGCCCCGGACCGCCCGCTCCGGCGGGCGTCCCGGGAGCCTCGGTCAGGGCCGCAGGACGACCTTGCCGCGGATGTCGCCCGAGGCCATCTTCGCGAACGCGCGCGGCGCCTCCTCGAGCGGCAGGACGTCGTCGATGTCGGGCGTGATCCCCTTCGCGGCGAGGAACGCGATGAGCTGCTCGAGCTCGGCGCGCGTGCCCATGGTCGAGCCGATGATCCGGAGGTTCAGCGCGAAGATCCGCGCGACCTCGGCCTCCGCGGTGTAGCCGGCGGTCCCGCCGCTGACGACCATCGCGCCGCCCTTGCGCAGGCTGCGCAGCGAGTGCTTCCACGTCGCCTCGCCGACGGAGTCCATCACCGCGTCGACGCGGTCGGGCAGGCGGGCGCCGGGCTCGAAGGTCGCCGCCGCGCCGTGCGCCTCGGCGAACGCGCGCTTCTCCGCGCTGCGGCCCGTGGCCCAGACGGTCACGCCGGCCGCCGCCGCGAGGGTGATGAGCGCGGTGCTCAGGCCGCCGGCGCTGCCCTGGACGAGGACCGTCTGCCCCGGCTGCAGGCCGGCCTGGGTGAAGAGCATCCGGTAGGCGGTGAGCCACGCGGTCGGCAGGCACGCGGCCTCTTCGAAGCTCAGGCCCTCGGGCTTCGGGAGCAGGTTCCGCTTCGGCACGGCGACCCGCTCGGCGAGCGTGCCGGGGTGGTGCTCGCTGAAGAGCGACAGCCGGGGGTCCAGCGCCTCGTCGCCGAGCCACTGCGGATCGTTCACGACGCCGTGCACGACGACCTCGCGACCGTCCTCGGTGACGCCGGCGGCGTCCGTGCCGAGGATCATCGGCAGCTGCCCCGCCTTCAGCGCGACGCCCGTGAGGCTGAAGACGTCGTGGTGGTTGATCGACGCCGCGCGGACCGTCACGACGGTCCAGTCCTCGCCGGGCAGCTCCGGCTCCGGCTGCTCGCCCACGGTCACCGCGGCGGCGGGGTCCTCGGCGTTGAACGACTCGACGTAGACGGCGCGCATCGCTCCACCCTCGCACAGCGGCCGAGTGTCCGGACCGTGCCGCCGCCCCCTGAACAGGATGGCCGGACGGCATGTCTTGACGAGTGTCAGAAAGGCGGGCTAGGCTGCGCGCGCACCACGCCCGGAGGAGCGACCGCCCGATGCCCAACCGCCGACTTCAGATCGCCTGCGCCGCCGCGGGGCTCGTCGCGCCCGTGTTCGCGCTCGCGGCGCTCTTCGGCAGCGGCCTGTTCCCGCCCGAGCCCGCCAACCGCACGGCCGCGGAGATCGCCGCGTTCTACGCCCACCACGGCGACCTGAAGATCGCCGGGGCGTTCATCGGGTTCTGCGCGGTCTCGCTCGCCGCGCCGCTCGTCGCGGTCATCGGCCTGCGGCTCTTCCGGATCGAGGGGCGCCATCCGATCGCCTCCTTCGTGCAGATCGTGTCGGGCGCGGCGACCGTCGTCTTCCTCTCGATCCCGCTGCTCATCATGCTCGTGGCGGCGTTCCGCCCCGACCGCGCTCCGGACACGACCCAGGCGCTGCACGACCTCGCCTGGATCCTGTTCCTCATCCCGGTCGGGCCGTTCATCCTTCAGAACACGGCGATCGCCGTCGCGATCCTCCGCGACCGCCACCCCCGCCCGGTCTACCCGCGGTGGGTCGCCTGGGCGAACCTCGTCATCGCCGCGTCGTTCGTCCCCGACGCGCTGCTGGGCTTCTTCAAGAGCGGGGCGTTCGCCTACCAGGGCGCCGTCGCGTTCTGGATCCCCACGGTGACCTACGGGCTCTGGCTGAACATCATGGCCATCACGACGATCCGGGCGATCCGGGCGGAGGCGCGCGAGGACGCCGAGGCGGCGGTCCTCGCACCGGCGGCCGCGCCCGTGCCCGCGGGCGTGTCGTGAGCCGCGAGCTGCCGGCGTTCCTCGTCGACCGCGACGCGCCGCCGGTCGCGGCGGCGTCGCGACCCCGCCCCGCGTCGGCTCCGCCGCGGACGGCGGTGCCCGGCGTGCCCGGCGAGCCCGGGCTCTGGGTCTTCCTGCTCGCCGACATGACGATCTTCGCCGTCTTCTTCGGGGCGTTCCTCGTGGGACGTGCCGACGAGCCGGCGGTCTTCGCGGAGGGTCGGACGCACCTGAGCGTCGCGCTGGGGACCGCGAACACCCTCGTCCTGCTGGCCAGCTCGCTCGTCATGGCCCTCGCGGTGCGCGCCCAGCGCGCCGGCGCCGCGCGCCGCGCGCGGCGGCTGATCGCGATCGTGCTGCTCGGCGGCCTGCTCTTCGTCGCGGTCAAGGCGATCGAGTGGCAGGCGCTGCTCGGCGACGGCCGCTCGCCGGGCAGCTCGCCGTTCTTCACGTACTACTTCGCGATCACCGGGGTCCACCTCCTGCACCTCGTCGCCGGCGCGGTGATCCTGCTCGTGGTCCGGGCACGGATCGGCGCCGGCACCGCGTCGCGCGGGCTCGTCGAGGGCGGCGCGAGCTACTGGCACATGGTCGACCTGCTCTGGCTCGTCATCTACCCCGTCGTCTACTTCGCGGGTGCGACGTGACCGCGCCCGGGACCCGGCGTCTCGTCGGCGTGTGGGCGGCGCTCGTCGTCGCGACGCTCCTCTCGTGGCTCGCGGGCGACCACCACGGCCTGGACTCCGTCCGCCTGGGCGTCGCGCTCGCCCTCGCCATCGCGTTCGTGAAGGTGCGCTACGTCGCGCTGGACTTCATGGAGCTGCGCGCGGCACCGCCGCCGCTGCGGTGGGCGATCGAGCTCTGGGTGCTCGTCGTCGGGGCGGGCCTCGTCGGGCTCTACCTGCTTGCGTGACGGGCGCGGGGCGGATATCAGGACAGGGGTCACCGAGGCGACGGGAGAGGGCGATGGGCGAGGCACCGAGGACCTGCGTGATCGGCGCGGGCATCAGCGGGCTGACGGCGGGCAAGGCGCTGGCGGACGCCGGCGTGCCCTACGCGTGCTTCGAGGAGTCCGACCGGATCGGCGGCAACTGGGCGTTCGGCAATCCCAACGGCAAGTCGAGCGCGTACCGGTCGCTGCACATCGACACGTCGAAGGCGCTCCTGAGCTTCCGCGATCACCCGATGCCGGAGGACTACCCGGACTTCCCGCACCACACGGAGATCAAGCGCTACCTCGACTCCTACGCCGACCGGTTCGGGCTGGCGGAGCGGATCCACTTCGAGAACGGCGTCGAGCGCGCCGAGCGCCTCGAGGGCGGCGGCTGGCGGATCACCACGCAGCACGGGGAGGCGCGGCTGTTCGACGCGCTCGTCGTCGCCAACGGGCATCACTGGGACCCACGGATGCCGGACTTCCCCGGCACGTTCGAGGGCGAGCAGCTGCACTCCCACCACTACGTCGACCCGGAGACGCCACTGGACCTGCGCGGTCGGCGGATCCTCGTCGTCGGGATCGGCAACAGCGCCAGCGACATCGCGTCGGAGCTGTCGCAGAAGACGCACCGCAACGAGGTGACGATCTCGACGCGCTCCGGCGCGTGGATCGTGCCGAAGTACGTCTTCGGCATGCCGGTCGACCGGATCGCGCGGACGCTGCCCTACGTTCCGCTCTCGTGGCAGCGCCGGGCGGTGCGTCACCTGCCGCGCCTGCTGTCGGGCCGTCCCGAGCGCTACGGGCTGCCGACGCCGAACCACCACTTCCTCGAGGCGCATCCGACGACCTCGAGCGAGCTGCTGCTGCGGCTCGGGTCCGGCGACGCGCGGGCGAAGCCGAACGTCGCGCGGCTCGACGGGCACCGCGTGCACTTCGTCGACGGCACGAGCGGCGAGTTCGACGTGATCATCCACGCCACCGGCTACTCGATCACCTTCCCGTTCTTCGACGAGGCGTTCCTCAGTGCGCCCGACAACCGCCTGGCGCTCTACAAGCGGATGTTCCGGCCCGGGATCGACGACCTCGTGCTCATCGGCTTCGCGCAGGCGGTGCCGACGCTGTTCCCCTTCGTCGAGACGCAGTCGAAGATCGCCGCGGCCTACCTCGGCGGCAGCTACCGGCCGCCGGACGAGCAGGAGATGCGCCGGCGACTCGCGGCCGACGAGGCCCGGATGAACGCGCACTTCGTGCGCTCGGCACGGCACACCCAGCAGGTCGACTTCTTCACCTACGACCGGGAGGCCCACCGCAAGGAGCTGCCGGAGGGCCGCCGGCGCGCCGCGGCGCTCGGGCCGGTCCGGCTCGCCGGGCGGGCGGCGCGGCACGCCGCCGGCGCGGGCGCGACCTGACGCACCGGCCCGCCCGGCCCGCCGCTTCCCGCGCACGTGCGTCGCCGGCCGGCCCGGCTCGCCGTCGTCCGTGCGCGACGGCCACCGCTCCCGGGCCGCGAGGCCGGCGCCGGCCCAGGCGCGGCGCCGGGCCGATTCGCGACCGGCTAGCTCCCCGAGGCGCAGCCGCGGTCCGTCACCCGTCGCGTGAACGCCCGCCCGGCGGCCGAGCGTCCGCGGACGACGAGCGTGCTGCGGGTGCGGGTCGTCGCCGGCCGGCGCACCTGGACGCGCCCGCCGCGGATCCGCACGCGGACCGACCGTCCGGCGACGGTCGCCCGCAGGCGGGTGGCGCCGCGCGGCGCCCGGACCGTGATCCAGCGCGCACCGCAGCGGCGGGCCGGCGCGGTGCGCGACGGCGGCGCGGCGGCCGGGGCCGGATCGGCCTCCGCGCACGGCATCGCGGTGCTGCTGCGGGTGTAGCGGCGGAAGAACCGCCAGGTCACCTCGGCGGCGTCCGGCGCGGTGTTGTCGTTGTTGTAGCGCCGCTCGGGGTCGGTCGTGCCGCCGGGCCACTGGTGGCCCATCCCGTGGATGTTCCAGCGCTCGCCGACGACGCAGCCGTCGGGGTCGCGGAAGGTCTGCACGGTCGAGAGCCGGCCGTTCGGCACGGGCGTCGTCTCGTAGCGCGTGCTCGACGGGGCGAGGCTGATCGGCGACGCCTGCCGGCCGCCGATCACGAGGTTGTTCGTGCGCAGCCCCTGCTCGAGGGCCTTCTCGTGGCAGGCCGGGACGATCCCGGCGTCGGCGCTGCCGCCCATGACGAGCCGCGGCACGATGCGCGCGCGGCGCCCCATCTCGGCCCGCGCGAGCTGCGCGCTGTCGGCGGCGGACCGCGTCAGCGGGTTGCCGGCCAGGCAGGTCGAGTCGGCGTACGAGCTCGCTGACAGCACGGCCGCCGCGGCGTAGAGGTCGGGGTAGGTCGCCGTGAGGTTCGACGTCGTGAACCCGCCGGCCGACATGCCCATGACGTAGACCCGCTCGGGGTCGATCCGCCAGCGCGCCATGACCGTGCGCGTCATGCCGGCGATCGCCGACGTGTCGTTGCCGTCGCGCCGCCAGTTCGTCGCGTCGAAGAACCGCCAGCAGAGGCGCATCGCCGGGTCGGCGGCCTCGGCCTTCGTGACGTCGGGGTAGAGCAGCACGACCCCCTCGCGCTCGGCGACCTTCGGGTACGCGTCGGAGTCCATCTGGATCTTGGCCGTCGTCTGGCAGCCGTGCGGGATGACGACGAGCGGCGCCGGGCGCGCCGCGTCGTAGGTCGTCGGGACGTAGACGAGGTACGGGTAGGCGCGCTCGCCGGAGCCCCATGTCTGCGTGAGCGTGGTTCCGGGGGCGGCCGGGTCGGGGCCGGGGGCGGTGGCGGCTCCGGCGGTCGCCGGGACGGCCCCGACCAGCGCGGCGGCCGCGACCGCCAGCCCCGTGGCGATCGCACGTGGCGGCCACCCGCCCCGGGTCGCGAACGGCATGGCTCCGGACGCGCGGCGTCGCGCTGCTCCCCCCAGCATGGAGCGACACTAACATGCAGGTCTGCATCCAAGTGACGGATCGTCGGAAGCTGGCGGAGCGCCGTTGCTAGCATCGCCGCCGATGGCGAGCGCCCCGACCGGAACGCGTCGGCGGGGCACCCCGCAGGCCGAGCGGCGGGCTCAGACGCGCGCCGCCCTGCTCGACGCCACGATCGAGTCGCTCGTCACCCACGGCTACGCCCGCACGACGACCGGCCGCATCGCCGAGCTGGCCGGGGTCTCGCGCGGGGCGCAGCTGTCGTACTTCGCCAGCCGCAGCGAGCTCCTCATCGCGGCCGTCGCCCACCTCTCCGAGAAGCGGATCGCCGAGTTCACCGCCCGCGTCGGCACGCGCTCGCCGTCGCTGGAGGAGTGCCTCGACGCCCTCTGGGCCGGCGTCCAGGCGCCGCTCTTCGACGCCGCGCTCGAGCTCTGGGTCGCCGCCCGCACGGACCCCGAGCTGCGCACGGCGATGCTCCGGTTCGAGCGCGAGATCGGCGGCGCGATCTTCGCCGCCGCCGAGTCGGCGCTCGGCGACGCCGCGCGGCGTCCCGGGTTCGGCGAGGACCTGCTGCACGCGCTCGCCGTCGTCCGTGGGGTCGCGCTGCTCCAGGTCACCACGGGCGCCAGCCCGCGGGCCATCGAGCGTCAGTGGACGCACGCCCGCGGGCAGCTGCTGCAGCTGCTCGGCGGCGCGCGGTGACCACGCGCCGGTCCCGGGCTCGGAGCACGACGGCGCCGCGGCGCCGACCGGGGCGTCGCCGGACGCCTGCGGAACGCGGTGGTGCTGCGGGACGGGCGCATCCGCGTGCCGCGTCCTCCGAAGCAGGTCCTCACGCGTCGCCGGACGGCGACGGCGCGCGGAGCACCCGTCGAGCCACGGCGACGAACGCCCGCACGCGGGGATCCTCGCTGGCGGGGTGCCACCCGACGTCGACCGTGGTCGGCGCGATGTCGACGACGGGCCGGAACGCGACGCCGGCGCCGACGACGCGCTCGGCGGCGGAGGCGGGGACGAGCCCGACCGCTCCGGCGTGCCGGACGGCGTCGAAGAGCCCGTCGAGCGAGGAGATCATCGTCGCGTAGCGGGCGGGGGCGCCGCGCTCGGCCTCCGCCGTCCAGAACGCGCGCCAGACCGGGTCGGTGTCCGAGCCCGCCCACGGCTCGTCGACGAGGTCCTCGATCGACAGGGCCTCGCGCGCGGCGAGCGGGTGCGCGGCGGGCAGGATCGCCATCCGGTCCTCGCTGATGAGCGGCTCGAGCGCGACCCCGGCGGCGTCGACGGGCGGACGGAGGAACGCGACATCCACCGCCCCGTCGGCCAGCCCGCCGCTCGGATCGGTCCAGGCGGCCTCGCGGAGCTCGACGACGACCTCGGGCCGCGTCGCGCGGAACGTGTCGACCGCGGACCACACGAGGTCGATCGGGATCGCCGCGGCGAGACCGACGATGAGCGAGCCGGTCTCGCCGCGGTCGGCG
>JALRCL010000356.1 GCA_023268575.1 Patulibacter sp. | reverse complement strand
GGAGGAAGCGCTCAATCGCTGGTTGGATCGCCGCGACCCCGAAGCGCGCGCCGACGTGTGTGCGCTCTATGACTGGGTTGCACAGCAGGTCGCCCGTCGCTTCCGGGACCGGGGCGAGCCGCTCGACGACCTCGTGCAGGTCGGCTGCATCGGGCTCGTCAAGGCGATCGACCGCTTCGACCTCGACAGCGGCAGCCGCTTCGCGGCGTTCGCCGTGCCGAACATCACCGGCGAGATCAAGCGCCACTTCCGCGACTCCTGCTGGACGGTCCACGTGCCCCGTGCGATGAAGGAGCTCGACGCGCAGCTGCAGCAGGTCCGCGAGCGGCTCCTGCGCGAGGGCGGCGAGGAGCCGACGGCCGCGGTGCTCGCCGCCGCGCTCGACGAGCCGGTCGAGCGGGTCGAGGAGGCGCTGCGCGCCGGCAACGGCTACCGCGCGCACTCGCTGGACCACCCGACCGGCGAGGACCGCTCGCTGCTGGACACGCTGGGAGGGGGCGACGACGCGCTGATCCGCGCCGAGCAGCGCCAGACCGTGCGCGAGGCGATGTGCGGCCTCACCGAGCGCGAGCGCCGGGTCGTGTTCGAGCGCTACTTCGAGGACCGCTTCCAGCGCGAGATCGCCGACGACCTCGGCGTCTCCCAGATGCAGATCTCGCGCGTCCTGCGGCGCGCCGTGGCGAAGATGACCTCGCGCGCCGCCGCGACCGCCTGACGACGCCCCGTCCGGCGACGGGCCGCGGAGGTCTCAGCCCTCGGCGAGGTCCTGCTCGTACAGGACGCTCGACGAGAGGTGCCCGACCTGGTCGTAGAGGCTGCGCGCGCGGCCGTTGTAGGCCTGGGTCTGCCAGTAGAGCCTCGTCGCCCCGCGGCGGCGGGCCTCGTCGGCGACCGCGGCGATCAGCGCACGACCGACGTCGCCGCCGCGGGCCTCGGGGGCGACGTAGAGGTCCTCGAGGTAGGCGTATCCGCCGATGCTCCAGCTCGAGGCGTGCAGGAGCGCGTGGGCGAGCCCGACCAGCGCGCCCCCGTCGCCGACGGCGACGTGCCCCCACGAGGCGTCGGACCCGGCGGCGAGGCGCGCGAACGATCGCTCGGTGACCTCGGCCGGCAGGTCCTCGCGGTAGTGGGCGAGGTACCCGCGCCAGAGCGGGTCCCAGCCCGAGCGGTCGGCGGCGACGAGAGGCCGGATGCTGAGGCTCATGGACGGAGTCTGCCCGGACGCGACCCCGCGCGGGGCGCGGCGGCGCGCCGCTCCCGGTTTGAGCCCGACGCCGCCCGGAGTTTGGCCGACGCACAACGAACATCCAGCCACGGCAAGCCCCTACGCTGGATCCGGATGCCCGCCACGGCCCCCACGATGGACGCGCGCAACCGCCTGTTGCGGCGGCTCATGGCGCTGTCGATCGCCGCGGCGGTCCTCACCATCGGCCTGAAGGTCGGCGCCTGGGCGCTCACCGGCTCCGTCGGCCTGCTCTCCGACGCCGGCGAGTCGGTCGTGAACCTCGTCGCGGCCGTCGTCGGCCTCATCGCGGTGATCTGGGCCGCCCGGCCGCCCGACGAGGAGCACGCGTACGGCCACGAGAAGGCGAACTACCTCTCCGCGGCGATCGAGGGCGCGCTGATCCTCGTCGCGGCGGGCACGATCGGGTACCTCGCGATCGGGCGGCTCATCGACCCGGAGCCGATCGAGTCGGTCGGGCTGGGCCTCGTCGTCTCGAGCGCCGCGTCGCTGGTGAACCTCGTCGTGGGGCAGCTGCTCCTGCGCGTCGGGCGGCGCGAGCAGTCGCTCATCCTCGAGGCCGACGGCAAGCACCTCATGACCGACGTCTGGACCTCGGTCGGCGTCGTCGTCGGCGTCGCGCTCGTCGCCCTCACCGGCTGGGAGCGGCTCGACGCGATCGTCGCCCTCGTCGTCGCGGCGAACATCGTCGCCTCGGGCGTCGTGATCGTGCGGCGCTCGACGGACGGCCTGATGGATCGGGCGCTGGAGCGCGATGAGCTCGACCGCGTCGAAGCGGTGCTCGCGCGCTACCGCGGCGGCGGCATCGACTTCCACGCCCTGCGCACGCGCCGCGCCGGCCAACGCGCGTTCGTGTCGATGCACGTCACGGTGCCGGGCGAGTGGTCGGTGCAGCGGGGCCACGACCTCGTGGAGCAGCTCGAGGGCGAGCTGCGCGAGGAGCTCACGCCGGTGACCGTCACGACGCACCTCGAGCCGTTGGAGGACCCCGCGTCCTACGCCGACGCGACGCTCGATCGCACGGACCTCGGGACGCCCTCCCGCTGACGGGCTGCGCCGCGGAGCCGACCCCGCGGCCGACCGCCGGTCAGCCCTCGCCGACGACGACCCGGCGGACCAGCGCCTCGCGGAGGTCGGGCGGCGGCTCGATCGGCCGGTCGCCGCCGCGGGCGACGAAGACGTACGTCACCGTCACCTCGGCGACGAGCTCGCCGTGGCGCCGGAAGGTCGTCGCGGCCGTGAAGGACGTCGTCCCGACGCGCACGACGTCCACCGTGGCCTCGAGCCGGTCCTGCCACCGCGCCGGGGACCGGTACCGGCAGCCGCTCGCGACGACGACGGTGTCCAGCCCTTCGGCCATGAGCTGCTCGTAGCCCCCGCGGACGGCGCGCCAGAGCGCGGTCGAGGCCACGTCGGCCCACGTGTAGTAGTGGGCGTTGAAGACGACCCCCTGCATGTCGCACTCGTGGTACTGGACCTCGAACGGCACGGTGACGGGCTCGGTCATCGCCCGCAGCCTGCCAGACGGCGCCCGGCCACCGGTGGGCCGGCGCCGTGCGGGCCGGGGGCGGCTGCCCCCTCGGGGCGCCCGGTGCTCGCATAGGCTGCGCGACCATGCCGAAGCTCGCCCCGACCGACGAGACGTTCCTCGCGACCGCCCCCAAGCGCTTCGAGCGCACGTTCGAGATCGCGCGCCCCGCCGCCTCCGTCTGGGAGGACCTCACCCGCGACGGCACCCTGGACTGGTGCCGTGCCCTGGGCTCCGGCGCGCAGTGGACCTCGCCGCGCCCGTTCGGCGTCGGCACCACCCGCACCGCGAAGGTCCTCGGCCTGCTCGCCGTGCAGGAGCGCTACGTCGTCTGGGAGGAGGGCCGGCGCAAGGCCTTCGTCGGCGAGTCGATCAACATCCCGATCCTCAAGCGGATCGCCGAGGACTACGTCGTCGAGCCCGACGGCGAGAGCGCCTGCCGCTTCACCTGGACCGTCGCGGTCGAGTCCAGCGCCGCCGGCAAGCCGGGCGCCCCGCTGAACGCCGCGATCTTCGGCTCGCTCTTCAAGGACACCGCCAAGCACTACGGCGTCGCCTGACCGCGCGTCCGGCCCGCCCCGCCCAGCTGCGGGCCTCCAGGCTCAGTCCGCGGCGACGGCGACGGCCGCGTCCGGCGTCGGGACACCGGGACCGGCGGCCGGCGGCTGCGTCGCCGCCGGGCGGCGCAGGAAGAACGCGACGATCGCGCAGAGCACGGCGAGCACGACGCCGGCCAGCATGGCGTGCTGGACCCCCTCGGCGAGCGCCTGGACGTCGCCGGCCCCGTCGTCTGCGGCCGCCGTCGCGCCACGGGTCATGATCGTGATGAAGACCGCTGCGCCGGCCGCGCCGGCGACCTGCTGGGCGGTGCTCACGATCGCGCTGCCGTGCGCGTAGCGCTGCGGCGGCACGGCGCCGAGCGCGGTGGTGAGCAGGGGCGTGAACATGAGCGCCAGGCCGATGCTCAGCACGACGTGCGCGGCGATCACGAAGCCCTTCGCGGTGTCGTCTCCGACCATCGCCAGGAGGACCATCGCGACGATCACGACGAGCGACGCGGGCAGGACGAGCGGCCGGGGGCCGACGCGGTCGTACGCGCGGCCCACGAACGGCGCGAGCAGCCCCATGACGAGGCCGCCGGGCAGCAGGATCAGGCCGGTGGTGAGCGTCGAGGCATCGAGCACGTCCTGCAGGTAGATCGGCAGGACGATGAGCGCGCCGAGCAGCGTCATCATCGTCAGGCCGGCGAGCAGCGCCGCGACGCAGAAGAGCGGCGAGCTGAAGACGCGGAGGTCCAGCAGCGCGCGGTCGCCGAGCGACAGCTGCCGCGCGACGAACAGCGCGAGCGTCACGACGCCGACGGCGATCGGGATCGCCGGCGGGATCGGCGTGTGGCCCTGCGCCGCCTCGCCGATGCTGCTCAGGCCGTAGACGACGCCGCTGAAGGCGATCGCCGACAGGACGACCGAGAGGACGTCGAGGTGCGCGCCCTGCGGCGCGGTGACGTTCTGCACCCAGCGCGCGCCGACGGCGAGCGAGACGACCGCGCACGGCAGCACGAGCCAGAACATCCAGCGCCAGTCGAGGACCTCGAGCACGACGCCGGAGATCGTCGGGCCGATCGCCGGGGCGACGGAGATGACGATCGAGATGACGCCCATGACCTGGCCGCGGCGGGTCTCGGGCACGAGGCTCATGACCGTCGTCATGAGCAGCGGCATCATGAGCGCGGTGCCGATCGCCTGGACGATGCGCCCGACGAGGAGCACCGCGAAGCCGGGTGCGGTCGCGGCGATGAGGGTGCCGAGCGTGAACGCCGTCATCGCGGCGATGAAGACCTGCCGGATCTCGAACCGCTGGAGCAGGAAGCCGGTGATCGGGATCACCACGGCCATCGTCAGCAGGAACCCGGTCGTGAGCCACTGCGCGGTCGTCGCCGGGATGTCGAGGTCCCGCATGAGCTCCGGCAGCGCGACGCTCATGATCGTCTCGTTGAGGATCACGACGAACGCCGAGACGACGAGCAGCGTGATCAGCCGGCGGTGCTCCGCGGGCAGCGCCGCGGGCGCGGTGGGGGCGGGAGGCGCGGCGGGCATGGCGAGCGACTATCGCAGAGCCCCATCGGCCTCCGGGGGCCGGACGGCGTACGCACCACGACGCGCCGCCGGGCGGCGTGGACCGACCGGCCCGGTCCGCGGCGCGGCCGCCCGCGGGTGGCGTCCGGGCGACCCCGGCGCGGCTCAGACGTAGAC
>JALRCL010000351.1 GCA_023268575.1 Patulibacter sp. | reverse complement strand
CCCGTCATCACGAGTCCGGTCGTGCCGATCTCATCCTTGCTGAAGTAGAAGTAGATGCCGCCGACCACGAAGAAGAAGATGGCCCCCAGCGCGAAGAGGATGCCGCCGATCTTCACGAGTGCTGCCCTCCCGCGGAGGACGCCGCGCCCGGCGAGGGCTGGCTATCATGGCCGCTCCCGCAGGGGGATTGGTGTATCGGTAACACGGCGGTCTCCAAAACCGCAACGCGAGGTTCGATTCCTCGATCCCCCGCCTGCTCCGACGGCCCGGTCGCTCGCCACCACGCGCGAGCCCGGGCCGTCGTCGTTCTCGCCCCGTGCCGCCGCGGTCGGTCGAGCCGGCCGACCCGCCCGGAGGACGGCAGGCGACCGTGTATGGTCGGTGGACGTCGTGGAGGCTCATCCTGAGGCTCGCGGCGTCGACGGCGACCGGCATCCTCCGGGCGTCAGAGAGCGAGGCGTCGCATGATCGACGTCACCGAGGTTCCCCAGGACGCGCCGACGACCGAGAGCGGCCGTCGCGCGCCGCAGGTCCGCAACCCGCGGAGCGACGCCGAGCCCGAGACGGCGTGGTGGGAGGGCCGGCTCCCGCCGACGCGGCTTCCGACGGACCGTGCCCGGGGGCTGCGCGAGCAGCACCTGCCCGTGCAGGCGGCGCAGAGCGCCGTCCTGCGCCGCGGACGTCCGGTCCTCGGCGACGATCGTCTCGTCGCGGAGGTCCTGCGCGTGCGCCAGCACCGACCGGCCGGGCATTGAGCGCGGCGCCCGCCCCGCGACGTCCGTCGCGCCCGAGGGGCCGGTTACCGGCTCGCCTCGCGGCTGGGACTCCGTCGGGGAGCCGGGACGCCCGGTGGCCCGCCACCCGCCGCCGAGGCGGCGGGCCCATCGAGAGGGCGAGGCTCCGGCGGCACACCGCCGGGGCCTCGCTGTCGCCCGGGCCGCGCTCCCGCCCCACCGGCGGCGCCCCGTCGCCCGGGCGACGTCCACAGCGCGTGCCGGGGGCAGCGCGCGCCCGTCAGGACCCGTCCTCGCCGCCACGGGACGGGACGATCCGGCGCTCCGGCGGCACCGTCCGGGGACCCTCGCGTGCGGGGCCTCACGGGGATCCGCGGGCGCGTGCCGTATGCTCGGTGGCAGGTCGGGCGTCCGCTCGACCGTCCAAGCAGTGCCGCGTCTTGCAGTTGTTGCCCCGAGCACCCTCAGCGTTACGCCAGCACAAACGCCGAAGGAGTGGTCGTATGGCGACCGGAACCGTGAAGTGGTTCAGCGACGAGAAGGGCTTCGGGTTCATCACCCCGAGCGAGCCGGGCAAGGACCTGTTCGTGCATCACAGCGCGATCCAGGGCTCCGGCTTCAAGACCCTCGCCGAGGGCGCGACGGTGAGCTACGACGCCGAGGAGGGTCCGAAGGGCCCGTCCGCGGCGAACGTCGTCGTCGTCGGCTGAGCCCGACCCGGACGTAGGACCTCGGCGGCGGACGGCTCGTCCGCGCCGCCGCCGAGCCCGGCCACCGCTCCTGCGCCCCCACCGGCGCGGTCGAGGGGTGGCGACCTGCCGAGCCCTGCTGCGGCGGGCCACCCGTCACCGCTGCGGTGATGCGTCGGCCGCCAGGGACGCGCGCCACCAGAGGAGGAGATCCCATGGGATCGAATCGCAAGAAGAAGACGACGTTCGCCAAGCTCAACCGCGAGCAGAAGCTGCGCGAGCGCCGCATCGAGAAGGCCCAGCGCAAGGAAGCGCGTCGCCTGCACGCCGGCGCCCCCGCCGAGCCCGTCCCGATGGACACCGAGGACTCCGGCGTCTGAACGCCCGACCGGGTCGCTCCCGGTCACCGCATCGTCCGAACGCCCCGGCCCCGCCGGGGCGTTCGCGTTCCCGGACCCGCGCGCCTGGCCATCCGGTCCGTGCGGGCTCGTGGTCCGGGACGGGCTCGGACGTCGTTCCCGGACGGGCGCGG
>JALRCL010000291.1 GCA_023268575.1 Patulibacter sp. | reverse complement strand
CGGGCTTCCACCTGGTGACCCCGTCACCGACCTTCCAGACGATCCCCGATGCATCCGAGCCCCCGATGTGGTGGCCGAACTCCGGGTGGTCGCCGTACTTGAAGATCGAGACCGGCTTGCCGAGGGCGGCCCAGACGTTGTTGAAGTTCACGCCGGCGGCCATGACGCGGACGATCACCTCGAACGCGCCCGGCTGCGGGACGTCGACCTCCTCGAGCTGGATCGCGTCCTTGGGCTCGCCGAAGCGGTCCTCGCGGATCACCCACGCGGCCATCTTCGCGGGCAGCTCGCCCGGGGCCACGTCCACGGTCTGGATCTGGGTCAGGTCGACGGTCATCTGGCCTACTCGCTCCGGTCGTTCGTCGGGGACGGCGGCGAAGCCTACCGGCGGTCGCGTTCTGCGGCGGCTCCCCCGCGAAGCGGCGATCCGCCCGGTTTCATCGGACAATCCGTCCGGTCAGCGTGTCCCGGAGTGGGCCCCGGTGTACGGCGCCTGCGAAGCCGCCCGGCGGACGTCCGCCGGGCGGGTGGCGGAGGGCGTCAGGGGAGCAGGAGCTCGCCGTCGGAGCTCTTGCGCTCCTTGCCGACGCGCAACGTCGCCGGCGAGACGGGGGAGTCCCCCGAGGTGCTGATCCGGTAGCTCCGGTTCGGCCGCACGACGGCCTGGATCGCGGCGACGCCGCCGGGGCTGATCGGCTTCGTGCCGCGGGCGCCCGCCCCGTCGCGGTCCCGCAGCGTCGTGCGCAGCTCGCTCGACGTCTGGTTGCTGATGAGGATCCGCACCGGACCGGCACCGACCCTCGAGGGCGAGATCGTCACGCCGTCGTCGGTGATCGCGGCGGAGACCATGATCTGCGCCGGTGGCCGCGACCCGGACGGCTTGTCGTCCGCGTCCACGCGGCCGCACGCCGACAACCCGCCGACGGCCACCACCGCGACGGCGGCGGTCATCGCGCTCGAGCTGCGCCTCATCTGCATCGTCGTCCTCGATCTCCCCAGTCGCGGAACGCCGGCGGCGGCGCCGCGGCTGCTCGGAACCCTAGCCGAGCGGGCGGCATCCGAGGAGACGGTCTGGCCGGACGGGGTGTCCAGTGATCCGTCCGGGGCGGAAGGACGAGCGTCGCGGGCGTCGCGCGGCGGTGGGAACGGGCCGGCGCGCCGGACGGGAAGCCGGGGCGCGCCGTCAGCCGACGACGGGGCCGCGCGGCTCGTCCGTGAACGGCAGCGCGACGACGCGGGCGCGCACGGGCGAGGCGCTCGCCGGGCGGGCGGTGACGACGTCGCCGGGCTCGATCTCCCGCCGCAGCAGCCCGAGCGCGATCGGGCCGCGCCGCGGGGAGTGCACGACCGTCGTGACCCGCCCGACCTCGCGCCCGTCGTCGACGAGCACCGTCGCCTCGGGCACCGCGCCTTCGAGCAGCAGGCCGCGCAGGTGGCGGTTCGGCCGTCCGCGCCAGTGCAGGCGGGCGACGGTCTCCTGGCCGACGTAGCAGCCCTTCGTGAAGCTCACCGCGCGCTCGACGATGCCCGCTTCCGCCGGCATCACCGAGTCGTCGAGCTCGTGGCCGAGCAGCGGTCGACCGGACTCGACGCGGAGCACCTCGAAGGCCGCGGCCGGGACCGGCGCGATCCCGCGGGCCTCGAGCGCCGCGAGCACGCGGGGCACGTCCTCGGCGGTCGCCACGACGTCGACGCCGACGTCCGTGCGAACGATCCGCACGCGGACGCCGTCGAGTGTCGTGGCCACGTGGTCGTGCTCGCGCTCGCCGAGACCGGCCAGCAGGTCGCCCAGCGCCTCGGCCGTCCGCGGTCCGGCGACCGAGACGAGGCCCTGCTGCAGCGTCCGCTTGTGCAGCTCCGTCCGGAACCCGATGAGGTGGCGGCGCAGATGGTCGAACAGCGCCTGCAGGCCGCTGCGCTCGCAGAGCAGGAGCAGCTCGTCGGGCGCCGCGCCCTCGCCGAGGGCGAGGATCCGCAGGTCGCAGACGATCTTGCCCTTCGGCGTCAGGAGCGCGGCGTAGCTGCCCTCGCCGGGGACGAGGCCCTCCACGTCGGCCGTCACCTGGCCGGTGAGGAACGACGCGGCCTCCTCGCCGGTGAGGGCGAGCTTGCCCGACGCGGAGCGGTCGAGCAGGCCGACGTCGGTGGTCAGGCGCCGGTGCCCCTCGGCGACCTGCGGCGCGTCGGCGGACGTGGCCGCGGCGGCGGGCGGAGGGACGACGGCGATCGGTCGCTGGGGCGGATCGCTCATGGCTCGATCGAGCCTAGATGATCGCCCGGGCCGGGTCGCCGGGGCGCGTCCTGACCGCCGATCGGCCGGCACGGGGGTCCGGTGGGCCGGGAGCCGCTCCGGCCGGGGCCACGCGTCGTATCATCGGGGGCGATGGCGCTCGCCGACACCTTCCAGCGGGTCCTCGACTCGCTGCCCGACGACTGGACCGACCTCACCCTCGATCTGCGGATCGCGGACGAGGACCGCTACGTCGAGGCGGCGACCTACCTCACGACGACCTGCAACGCGCAGCCCTACTCCCGCCACGACTGGCACTGGCGCGTGCTCGTCGCGCACCGGTTCGGCCACGCGGCCGCGCCGACCGCGGTGCTCAGCGCGCTGCGGCTGCTCGACGAGGCCGGGTTCGAGGGCGAGCTCGTCGTCCGCGACGTCCGCGTCGGCCGCGCCGAGGCGGTCCAGATGTGGGGACGTGGTGAAACGGCGCGCCAGGAGTTCCGCCGCCTCCGCGCCCACTGAGCGGCCCCGACCCAGGCCCGCCCGCCCGCGGCGAGACGGCGCGCCCGCTGGCGCGCCGTCCTGCTCCGGCCTAGCGCCGTGCGGTCACCGAGCCGCGGCGGTCGCGCACGTGCACCACGACGGCGCCACGCGGCAGCCGCACCGTGCGCGTCCCGCAGGCGGTCGTGCGGACCGAGCGCCGCGCGAGCCGGCGCCCGCGGCGGTCCCACGCCTCGACGGTCACCGTCCCGGCCCGGCGGGCCACGAAGCGCAGCACCACCCGCCCCGAGCGCGAGCGGAGCGTCAGGCCGCGGGCCGGGCGCCCGCGCCGCGCCGCGACGCACGCCGGCGCCGGTGTCGGCGTGTCGGCGGTGGTGAACGGCGGCGCGGGCTCCAGCGGCCACGGATCGCCGGCGACGCGCTTGCCGGCGACGCCGGGGATGAGGCCGATCTGGGCGCCCGGCACGGGGTCGAGGTCGTTCACGAGCTCCGCGAACGCCTGCGCGACGGGGCGCAGCTGCGGCTTGTCGATCTTGTCGAGCGTGTCCTGCTCGTCGTACATGTAGGCGGGGCCGGCGATGAGGCTCACCGTCGGGATCCCCGAGATGAGCGCGAAGGACGCGTCGGTCGGGATGCCGCCGACGAGCTGCGGCAGCGTGCCGTTGAGGACCGCGGTGCCCTGCAGGTCGTTGCGCAGGACGTTGCTGATGAGCTTGCCCTTCAGCGGCAGGCTGAGGTTCTCGAAGATGCCGCGCGGCTCGGTCTGGTCGAGGACCTGCAGCTTGCCGCCCTCGGTGATCCGCGCCTGCTTGCCGACGTGCTCGATCGTGACGTTGGCGACGATCCGGCGGGCGTCGCGGCGCTGCGTGATGTACCGACGCGCGAACTCCTCGTGGCCCTGGTAGCCGGTGAAGTGCGTGTCGAAGGTCGTGAACATCAGCGTCTTCTGCCGCTTCCGCGCGCCCTGGGCGCCGAAGTGCTCGGCGAGCGCGATGACCTCGGCGGTGCCCGACGCGTCCTCGACGGCACCCGGTCCGACCGAGTCGTGGTGCGACTGGATCTGCACGACGTCGTCGGTCTTCCCGGGCAGGTAGCCGATGACGGTGTCGGAGAGGACCTTGCGCCGCTGCGCCTCGAGCACGAGCCGCGCGGTGCCCTTCGGGTTGCGCTGCAGCATCGCGCGCAGGCGCCCGCCGTCGCGCTTCGTGATCCACATCCCGGGGATCGCGACCTTCGCTCGCCGGTAGTACTCGTTGTGGTACCGGTTCGAGTCGAAGTAGTCGTCGAGGATCCCGACGAAGCCGACGGCGCCGGCGTCCTGCGCGGCCTTCACGGCGTCGGTCATCGTCGTGACGTACGGGTTGCCGGTGAGGAACGTCGACAGCGGGTTGAGGAACGTGAGCTTCGGGTCGTGGAAGAACTCCACGAACGGCGTCAGCCCGGCGAGGGGCAGGACGAACCGCAGGTCGAAGACGGCGATCTTGCCCTTGAGGCTCGGGCCGAGCTTCGGCGCGAACCCGTGGCCGATGTCGACCATCTCCGTGCGGATCCCGTCGGGACCGGTGCCGAGCGTGCCGGTCGCCTGCTTGTCGGGCACCGCGGAGTGCGAGACGGGGAACGCGTCGATCGCCTGCCCGTCGAAGGAGAGGCCCCAGCGATCGGCGTGCCAGTCGTAGGAGGGCGCGCGCAGCAGTCCGACCCCCTCCAGACCGGCCTTGCGGAACCGCTCGGCGACGTAGGACGCGGCGCGTCGGCCGGCCTCGGTGCCCGTGCGCCGCGGCCCGATCGCGACGAGGTCCTCGATCGTCGAGAAGATCCGGTCGGTCGTCGGCAGCGTCGCCGGAGCCGGGTTCGGCGCGGCGCCGGCCGGGGCGGGCAGCCCCAGGAGCGCGGCGCCGAGCGCCGGCAGGAGCAGGCGGCGCAGCAGCGGTGGACGGCGGACCCGGTTCGGCACGCGAGCACCGTAGGGGCCGCCGCGATGTGCGCGCCGCCACCGTCCGGGGAGAGGCGGTGGGGCGCGCCACACCCCAGGGCGTCAGCGCCCGGGCGCGCCGTCCCAGACGAGCGCGTCGACGTCCGGCGCGCGGCGCGTGA
>JALRCL010000249.1 GCA_023268575.1 Patulibacter sp. | reverse complement strand
CGATGAGGACCACCGGGGCGCCGAGCTGCTCGGCGGCGCGGGACTCGCCGAAGCGGACGTCGCCGGGCGTGCGGGTGGTGGGGCCGGCGAGGGCGGCCGCGGGGTGCAGCACCTCCGCGTCGCGCAGCTCGTCGGTGCGTCGTGGGCCCGGCACCGGGTCGAACGGCAGGCGCTCCCAGGTCAGGCCCCCGAGGACGAACGGCCGGCCGAGCAGCTGCGCGGCGGCCAGGGCGCCGACGACGTCGCCGCCTCCGCCGATGCCCACCGCCAGGACGCGGGTGGCGGTCGGGAGGACCTGCGAGGCGGCGCCCGAGGCGCCGCCCGGAACCGCGCGACCCACCGACGTCATCGGCGGGTCGCGGCGGGCGTCACGCCAGGACGGGGACGCGGTCGGCGGCGGCGTCGAGGATCGCCTCGATCTGGGCCGTCGCGCGGGTGAACTCGTCGTCGGAGAGCACGGGCGTGCCCTCGAACGGCAGGTCGCGCTGGATCTCCAGCCACGACCGGCATCCGCCGAAGTCGTCGCGGACGCGGACCGTGACCGGACGCGGGATCCGGTAGGCGCGCAGCAGCACGACGTGCAGCGGGTGGCGGTGCTTCCAGTTGAGCCGCTTCTCGGCGTAGTCGCTCGTCCACACGTAGTACGGGGAGAGCGCCTCGACGACGCGGGCATCCGTCACGGTGTAGTGCGCGACGGCCTCGGCCCAGGCACGGATGCGGACGCGCTCGGGCTGCGGGATGCCGCCGTCCTGCGTCAGCGCGGCGGGCGGCGGGTCGCCGTCCGGCCACACGCCCTCCTCGAGGGCACGGCGCAGCTCGGGCCGGTGCGACTCGCGGATGACGTCGTTGCGCTGGTGGTCGAAGGTGGGGTAGAGAAAGAAGCGATCGTGGTCGAGCCGGAAGTGCTTGTGCTCTTCGCGGATGCCGCCCTTGCGCAGGGTGAGGAGCTGCTCACCCTCGGCGAGGGCGCGGACCGTGACCGCCCATTCCTTGAAGGCAATCGGCATGGCGGGAACCGGGCTTGTTGGCGATGGACGTTCCTGGGCGCAGCCGCACAAAGCGGAGATCGCCTCAGCAACGAGAAATCATCGTTGCAGAGAACGCGGCAAAATCCAAGGGCTAGGAGGCAGATCGGTGACGTACAGCACGTTCCCGGCGTCCTGACACGCTGTCTGGACGGTGTACGTCGGACGCTCAGCGTGCCGGCCGGGCGCCGTGACCGCCGCCGCCCGGGGTCTCGATCCGGACGACCTGGCCCGCCCGCAGGCGCAGGCCGACCTTCGCCGGCACGGGCTCGCCGTCGACGAGGTTGCGCCCGGGTGCGCCGGCGCACCCGCCGGCCGCGCCCGGCGGACCGACGGCGCGCCGCTCCGTGAGCAGCTGCAGCTCGAGGTCCGCCGTGACGCGCAGCTCGCGCACCACGCCGTCGCCGCCGCGATGGGCGCCCGCTCCGCCGCTGCCGCGGCGGACCTCGTAGCGCACGACGCGCACCGGGAAGGTCGTCTCGAGCGCCTCGACCGGCGTGTTGCGGGTGTTCGACATCGCGACGTGGACCGCGTCGGGGCCGTCGGCGTCGGGCAGGGCGCCCTGCCCACCGGAGATCGTCTCGTACATCGTCCGGTCGTCGTCGCCGAGGGTGACGTTGTTCATCGTGCCCTGGCCGAGCGCTCGTCCGAGGGCGGCGAGCACAAGGTCCGCGACGCGGGAGGACGTCTCGACGTTGCCGGCGACGACCGCCGGTCGGGTGCCGTCGGGGGCCGGCCGGGCGTCGAGCAGCGAGCCGGGACGGGTCCGGACCTCGACGCGGCGGCGGGTCCCGTCGTCGGCGGGCAGGTCCGGGTCGTGGTCCGACGCCGCCGCCCGGACCGCGAAGAGGCAGGCGGACTCCGTCACCGCTCGCGGGCAGTTGAGGTTGTGGGCCCCCTGGTCCGGGACGTCGGAGAGGTCGACGAGGACGCGCCCGTCGCCGACGCGGACCCGGGCCGTCAGCGGGATCGGGCCGTCGCGCCCCTCGAGCGCGTCGTGGGCGACGTGCGCTCCCGCGGGGAGCGCCCCGATCGCCGCGGCCATCCGGCGCTCCCCGTAGGCGAGGACGTCGGAGAGTCGCGCCGCGAGCGCCTCCGGTCCGCGAGCCTCGGCGAGCGCGACCAGGCGCGCCGCGCCGGCCTCGCAGGCGGCCTGCTGCGCTCGGAGGTCGGCGCGCCGCTGGGCGGGCGCGCGCATCCGGGCGGCGAGCTCGTCGATGAGCGCCGGCGACAGCGGCTGCGGGGCGATGACGACGCCCTCCTCCTCGAGGGTCGTGGAGTCCGCGGGCATCGACCCGGGGGTGCGGCCCCCGACGTCGGCGTGGTGGGCGCGGCTCGCGGCGAACCCGACGAGCGCCTCGCCGGCGCGGACCGGCGTGACGACCGTGATGTCCGGCAGGTGGGAGCCGCCGGCGTAGGGATCGTTGAGGATCCAGGAGCGGTCGACGCCGTCCGGCGCCTCGTCGAGCCGGCGGCGCACCGCGGCCACCGACGCCGGCATCGCGCCGAGGTGGACGGGGATGTGCGCCGCCTGCGCGACCATCCGGCCCTCCGCGTCGAAGAGCGCGGTGGAGCAGTCGCGGCGCTCCGTGATGTTCGGCGAGTGCGCGCTGCGCACGAGGACGGCGCCCATCTCCTCGCACGCGGCGCGCAGCGCCCCCACGAGCAGCTGCAGCTCGATCGCGTCGGCGCTCACGGCTCGACCTCCCACGGCGCCGGGGGCGGTGGCGCGGCATCCGCCTCCAGCACGAGGGTCCCGTCGGCGTCGCTGCGGGCCCGCCAGCCGGACGGGACGACGACGGTCGCTCCGGGCAGGTGCAGGACGGTCGGTCCCGCGGCGTCGACCGCTCCGCCGGCCGCGGTGCCCAGGCCCGCGCCCGGGCCGGGCGTCGTCGTCGCCTCGCGGATCGTCACGAGCTCGAGCTCGGCGTCCGGGTCGTCGAAGCCGTAGCGGTCCCGGTGGGCGGCGTCGAAGGCGCGGCGCAGGGCGTCGGCCCGGGGCGCGACGTCGCCGATCGTCAGCTCGAACGCCTGCCCCGCGTAGCGGACGTCGTACCGGCGCTCGCGCCGCGTGCCCGGCGGCGGCTCGTCGTCGAGCGGTGCCGCGAGCGCCGCGTCGGTGATCGCGGCGCCGCGGAGGAGCACCGTGCGGGCCCGGTCGCGGCGGCCGTCCGCGGCGGCGAGCCCGAGCGCGGACAGGACGCCGCCCGTGTGGGGCACCAGGACGCGCGCGATGCCCAGTCGGCTGGCGAGCCCGGCGGCGTGCAGGCCGCCGGCGCCGCCGTAGGCGAGCAGCGCGAAGCGCCGGGGGTCGATCCCGCGCTCGACGGTCACGACGCGCAGCGCCCGCTCCATCTCGGCGTCGGCGACCCGGAGGATGCCGCGGGCGCACGCCTCGACCTCGAGCCCGAGCCGCTCGGCGAGGCGGCCGACCGCCGCGCGCGCCGCGGCGGCGTCGAGCCGGACCCCGCCCGAGAGCGGCCGGTCGGCCGGCAGGGTGCCGAGCACGACGTGCGCGTCGGTGACCGTCGGCTCCGTGCCGCCGCGCCCGTAGGCGGCGGGCCCCGGGTCGGCGCCGGCCGAGCGGGGGCCCACGCGCAGCGCGCCGCCGCTGTCGGCCCAGCCGATCGAGCCGCCGCCGGCGCCGACCGTGTGGATGTCGATCGTCGGCAGCGCGATCGGCCGCCCCGCGATCTCGCCTCCTCCGCGCTCTCCGACGCGCCC
>JALRCL010000606.1 GCA_023268575.1 Patulibacter sp. | reverse complement strand
GTTGATCAGGCAGAGCCGGATGGCGCGGCCGATCACCGCCGTGGCGCGGTCGCTGTTGCCCAGGGCGTTGAAACCGGAACTCGCGCCGATCTCCAGCCGGATCGGGCCGTTCAGCACCACCAGCACGGCGCAGCCGCCGGTCCAGCCACTCGGGGTGGTCCAGGGCCTCGGCCGCCGTCTCGCCGAGGCGGCGCCCGAACCGCAGCGCGTCGCGGATGCCCTGCGCCACGACCGGGTCCTTGAAGTGGCCGGCGTCGCCGACGAGCGCCCACCCCGCGCCGCTGGAGACCCGGAAGAACGCCTCGACGTCCGCAGTCGAGCGGAGCTTGCCCTCCCGCTCGGTCCCCGCGAGCCGGCGCTCGAGGCCGGGGTTGCCGGCGACCTTCTCCGCCCAGACGCCGTCGGCGTCCTTGCGGAAGCGCGAGATGTCCTCCTTCGGCGGCATGAAGAGCGCCAGGCCGCCGTCCTGATCGGTCGGGAAGAACATCCCGAGCGTGTCGCCGACGCGCCACTGGGTGATCGAGTCGCGGTGGGCGGCGCCCTCCGGATCCCCCGCCCACGGATCGCGGACGTAGTGGAAGGCCAGTCCGCGCCCGTTCTCCGCCGTGCGGTAGGCGTCGGAGCCCAGCAGCTGCGCCATCTGCGACCGGCGGCCGTCGGCGCCGACGACCAGCCGGGCCCGCAGCTCGCGCGACGCGCCGTCGGGGTCGACGTAGCGCACGCCCGCGGCGCGGCCGCCCTCCCACAGGACCTCGGTCACCGTGCAGCGCTCGCGGATCTCCGCCCCGGCGGCCCGCGCGGTCTCCACGAGCGCCATGTCGAGGCCGATCCGGCGCACGCAGAGGCCGTAGTCGATGCCGTCGACCGGCGTGTAGTGGCCGCGCACGTCGTGGCCGGCCGCCGAGAGCTGGACCGCGGGGAGCTTCGGGGCGCCGGTCTCCAGCACCCGCTCGAGCGCGCCGCAGCGGTCCAGCTCGGCGACGCAGCCGGCGAAGAGGACGTGGGTGGAGAGGGTGTCCGACGGGAACGACGCGCGGTCCAGCGCGACCACCCGCCGGCCCCGGCGGGCCAGGGCGATGGCGGTCGACGTCCCCGCGGGACGCGCTCCCACGACGACGACGTCGACGACCTCCGTGCTCTGCGACATGCTGCTCCGTCCCTCCTCCGACGACACTGTGCCGCCAGGCTAGGTCGGCGTCGCAGGCCCGCGAAAGTCCCGCCGGGGGTAACCCGTTCCCCCGACCGGGCACGCCGCGTGCCGGCCGCCCGCGCCGCGCCGGTGCGGGCGGCCGCGCGGGGCGCCCCGGCCCCGGAGGACGACCCGCGACGCGGCGGCTCAGCGGCCGTCGAGGATGCCCTCGATCGCCTCGTCGGCCGCCTGGACCCCGCCCTCCAGGCGCAGGAACCGCGACACCGCCTCGGCCCGGTTGGCGGCCCGCAACTTGCGCAGGATCCGCTTGACGTGCGACTTCACGGTCCCCTCGGAGAGGACGAGCTGGTCGGCGATGACGGCGTTCGTCGCGCCGCCGGCCATGAGTCGCAGGACCTCCATCTCGCGCCGGCTGAGCAGCCGCTCGGCCGGCGACCCCGGAGCGCCGATCACCGGCGGGACCGCGCGTCGCGCGCCCGGGACCGGCGCGCGGGGGAGCCGGGGCGCGTCGAGGCCGATCTCGGCCTCGCAGAACGCCGAGACGAAGTCGTCGGTCGCCTGCAGCATCGAGCGGACGTGGTCGCGCTGCGCCGTCAGCCGGTCGACGAGCACCTTGCGCTCGATCATCGACCCGAGGGCGGCGGCGAACGCGGCCAGCACGTCGCGGTCGATCGCATCGACCCGCCGACCCGAGAAGTGCCGGTCGGCGTGGATCGTCGCCAGCACCTTCCCGTCGGGCATGATCGGCACCGCGACGTAGCCGCTCGTCTCGATCTTGTCGACGATCGGCTTGTACCCGCGCGGGTCGTCCATCGGATCGAGCATCAGCGCGGCGGCACGGCGGCGCAGCATCTCGGTCTCCAGCAGCATCGACTGCAGCGGCACCGGATGGGCGGCGGCCACCGCGTGGCACTCCGAGGCCCACGCCTCGTGGTCGCGGAAGTGCGTGGCGATCGCCGACAGCCGCGAGCCGTCGACCCGGAAGAGCATCGCCCGGTCGAAGCCGTAGCGCCGGCAGGCCTCGATCGTCTCGCGCTCGAGGAGCTTCTCGATGCTCGCCTCGCCCTGGGGCCGCGCCAGCGAGTCCTGGAACGCGCTCAGCGTCCGCAGCCGCCGGCCGACCGTCCGCTCCTGGTGCTCGCGCGCGAGATCCTGCAGCTCCAGCGCCAGGCGCGAGACGGCGAGCAGGTCGTCGCGCTCCAGCCCGCTGGGACGCTCCAGCGCGTCGCGCAGCTGCGCGACGGCGGCGGTCACGGCGTCGGCGACGCCGGGGGACGGGCCCTCCTCGACGTCCGCCGGCGGGTCGATGTCGACGTACCGGGCCGCGCGCCGCAGCGCGTCCCCGATCCGCCGTCCGAGCGCGGCGTCCTCGCGCCGCAGCGTCTCGGCGTCGTCCCACTGGATCCGCCGCGAGGCGGAAGCGATCTCGATCGGCACGACGGTCCCCTCTCCTCCGATAGACCGGCCGGCTCGAACGTACACCCGGCCTCTCCCGGTGGGGGGAATTCGAACCGAACGGGGGAACGGGTGACCCCCGGCGAGGCCTGTCGCGCAGCGCCCCCGGCGAGCAAGATCGCCGCATGGGCCTGAACCTCGCCGCGCTGCTCAGCCAGACCGCCGCCGCGCGTCCGCACGCGACCGCCCTCCGGCGCTCCGACGCGCCGGGCGAGGCCGTGTCGTACGGACGGCTCGACGAGCAGGTCGCCGGGTTCGCGGGGGCGCTGCGCGAGCGCGGGATCGCAGCCGGCGACCGCGTCGCGCTGATGGCACCCAACGTCCCGGGCTTCGTGATCGCGTACTGGGCGATCCTCCGGATCGGCGCGGTGGTCGTGCCGATGAACCCGCTGCTGAAGTCGCGGGAGATCGCCTACTACCTCGAGGACTCCGGGGCGCGGGCGTTCCTGCACCTCGACGCGTTCGCCGCCGAGGCGGAGGCCGGGGCCGCCGCCGCGGGCGTCGCAACGGTGATCGGGTTCGACGGCAGCTCCTCGCCGCTGCCGGAGGGCGCGCGGCCCGTCGCGTCGTGGACGCCGCGGGGCGCCGACGACGCCGCGGTGCTGCTCTACACCTCGGGCACGACCGGGTCGCCGAAGGGCGCGGTGCTGACCCACTCGAACATGACCTGGAACGCCCACATCGGGGCGATCGACCTGCTCGAGGCCACGCCCGAGGACGTCGTCATCGGCACGCTGCCGCTGTTCCACAGCTTCGGCCAGAGCGTCGCGATGAACGCCACCCTCGCGACCGGCGGGACCCTCGTGCTCGTCCCGCGCTTCGAGCCGGAGGAGGTCGCCCGGGCGATCGTCGGGCGCCGCGCGACGGTCTTCCTCGGCGTGCCGACGATGTACGGAGCCCTCCTCCAGGTCCTCGGCGACCGCGACGTCTCGAGCCTCCGCCGCTGCCTCGCCGGCGGCGCCGCGCTGCCGGTCGAGCTGCTGAACGCCGCGCGCGAGCGCCTCGGGTGCCCGGTGCTCGAGGGCTACGGGCTGTCGGAGACCTCGCCCGTGGCCTCCTTCAACCGTGCCGACGACTGGCGCGCCGGTTCGATCGGCAAGCCGATCCGCGGCGTCGAGCTGCGGGTCGTCGACGGCGACGCCCGACCGGTCGCCGTCGGCGAGGTCGGGGAGATCCAGATCCGCGGACACTGCGTGATGGCGGAGTACCTCGGGCGTCCCGAGGCGACCGCCGCCGTGCTCGACGCGGACGGCTGGCTCTCGACCGGCGACCTCGCGCGGACCGACGAGGACGGGTTCCTCTACGTCGTGGATCGCAGCAAGGACCTGATCCTGCGCGGTGGCATGAACGTCTACCCACGCGAGATCGAGGAGGTGCTCTACGAGCACCCCGCCGTCGCCGAGGCCGCGGTCCTGGGCGTGCCGCACGAGCAGCTCGGCGAGGAGGTCGCCGCCGTCGTGGCGCTGCGCGCCGGCGCCGCCGCGGGCGAGGACGAGCTCCGGGCGTTCGTGCGCGAGCGGATCGCCGCCTACAAGTACCCGCGGGTCGTGCGGATCGTCGAGGCGCTCCCGAAGGGCCCGACCGGCAAGATCCTCAAGCGCGAGATCGATCGCGCGGCGCTGACGGCGACCGCGCCGGCCCGATGAGCGACCTGGGCATCGCTCCCGGCCGGCCCGGTGCGGCCGGCCGCGCCGAGGCGCTGGTGACCGTCGAGGACCACGGTCCCGTCCGCTCCGTCGCCCTGAACCGCGCGGCCAAGCGCAACGCGCTGGACGACGAGCTCGTCACGGCGCTCGCCGACGCCTTCCAGGCCGCCGAGGCCGACGCCGGCGTCCATGCGGTCGTCGTGCGCGGTCGCGGGCCGGTGTTCTCGGCCGGCATGGACCGCACGACGCTCTGCGAGCTGGCGGAGGTCCCCGGGCGGATCCGGGAGTTCCACCGGCTCGTCAGCCGGACGTGGAACCTGCTGGAGCAGATGCTCAAGCCGACCATCGCCGAGATCCACGGCGCCTGCCTCGGCGGGGCGCTGGAGCTCGCGCTGGCCTGCGACCTGCGGGTCGTCGCCGACGACGCGCGGCTCGGCCTGCCCGAGGCCCGCATCGGCCTCATCCCGGACTGCGGAGGCAGCTCGCGGCTGCCCTCGATCGTCGGGCTCGGCCGCGCGAAGGAGCTCGTGATGACCGGGCGGGTGATCGACGGCCGGCAGGCGCAGGCGATCGGCCTGGCGAACCGGATCGCGCCCGCGGACGAGCTCGCCGCGACGACGAGCGACCTGCTCGACGAGCTCCTGCAGTGCGCGCCCGTGCCCGTCGCCTACGCCAAGCGCGTGCTCGACGCCGCGGCGAAGCCCGGCTTCGCGGCGACCACCGAGCAGGAGGTCACCGTGCAGCAGATCTGCGCGCAGACGATCGACTTCGTCGAGGGCACGCGTGCGCTGCAGGAGGGCCGCCGCCCCGCGTTCTGCGGCTTCTGAACCCCGAGGAGAGGAGCGCGCGATGTCGACCATCGACGCGATCGAGCAGGACCCCGTCGACGCCGCCGCGGCGTCGATCACCGTCACCGACCCGGCCACCGGCGCCGTGATCGGGACGGTCCCCGTCACCAGCCCCGAGGAGGTCGCCGCCGCCGTGGCCCGCGCCCGGGCGGCCCAGCCGGCGTGGGAGGCCGCCGGGTTCGCCGGCCGCCGCGAGGTGCTGCTGCGCGCGCAGCGGTGGCTCGTGGACCACGCCGAGGAGCTGATCGACGTGATCGTCTCCGAGACCGGCAAGACGCGCGAGGACGCCCAGATCGCGGAGGTCGCCTACGGTGCCGCCGCGCTCGGCTTCTGGGCGCGCCGGGCCCCGCGCTACCTCGCCGACGAGAAGGTCCGCTCCTCGAACCGCTTCCTCACCGGCAAGCGGCTGCGGCTGCGCCACCGCCCCGTCGGCGTCGTCGGCGTGATCGGGCCGTGGAACTTCCCGCTGACGAACTCCTTCGGCGACTGCGTCCCGGCGCTCGCCGCCGGCAACGCGGTGCTGCTGAAGCCCTCCGAGCTCACGCCGCTGACCTCGCTCTTCCTCGCGCGGATGCTCGAGGAGGTCGGGCTGCCGGAGGACGTCTTCCAGGTCGTGACCGGCGACGGCACGACCGGCGAGGCGCTGATCGACGAGGTCGACTACCTGCAGTTCACCGGCTCGACCGCGACCGGCCGCAAGGTGATGGAGCGCGCCGCCCGGACGATCACGCCGGTCGGGCTGGAGCTCGGCGGCAAGGACCCGATGATCGTGCTCGCCGACGCGGACCTCGAGCGGGCGGCCAACGGGGCGGCGTACTACTCGCTGCTCAACGGCGGCCAGATCTGCATCTCGGTCGAGCGGATCTACGTCGAGGACGCGATCTACGGGCCCTTCGTCGAGCGGGTCGCCGACAAGGTCGCGAAGCTGCGCCAGGGCGCCCCGGGCGCCGCCGGCTCCGTGGACGTGGGAGCGGTGACCTCGCCCGCGCAGCTGGAGATCATCGACGCCCACGTGCGCGACGCCGTGGCGAAGGGCGCCCGCGTGCTCACCGGCGGACGGCGGGCCGCGGGCCCCGGGCAGTTCTACGAGCCGACGGTGCTCGCCGACGTCGACCACTCGATGGACGTCATGCGCGAGGAGACGTTCGGCCCGATCCTCCCGATCATGCGCGTGCGCGACGCCGACGAGGCGCTGCGGCTGGCCAACGACTCCCCCTACGGGCTGCAGGGCTCCGTCTGGACCCGCTCGGTGGCCCGCGGACGGGCCCTCGCCGAGCGGCTGGAGGTCGGGGGCGCGTCCGTGAACGACGCGATCCTGCTCTACACGGCCCTCGAGGTCCCGATGGGCGGCGTGAAGCGCTCCGGCATCGGGCAGCGCCACGGCCAGGCGGGGATCCGCAAGTACACCCAGCCGCAGGGCATGCTCGTCATGCCGCTGTCGCTGAAGCGCGAGATCAACATGTACCCCTACCGGGCGTGGTCGACGGGGCTGCTCGCGCGCGCGATCCGGCTGCTGAACCGCGGCCGCGCCTACCGCTGAGCGACCGCGATGGCGCTCGCGTTCGTCGAGCTGGAGTTCACCCACGCGCTCGGGCCGCCGCCCGGGCGCTACCGGCTGGCCACCGGGGACGTGCTGCTGCTCGACGTCCGCGGCGGGCCGCTGCCGCAGGTGCTCCCGCGGCTGCGCCGCTCGCGGGCGGCACCGGTCGACGAGGGCGCGCCGGAGCGCCCGGTCGCGCTGGCGGTCGCCCGGCTCGTGCGCAGCAGCCGGCCCCTCGCCGAGCCCGCGGCGCTGCTGCGCGCGTGGCGCGAGGACGAGGCGCTGCGCGAGCGCGACGTCGCCGCCGCGCTGGCGGTCCTCAACGACGCGATCCGCGCGTTCCGCATCGCCGCGCAGAACCCGTACGTCGTGGAGGTCGGCCGCTGGGACCCGCGGGCCGTGCGGCTCGGCTGGGGCCGCCCGGAGGAGGTCGACGAGGGCCGCGCGTCCGAGCTCCTCCTGCTGCAGGGCCGCCAGCGGCCGTGGGGCGGCCCGCCCCTGGCGCAGCGGCTCGCGCCGGACGAGATGGTCGCCGCGCTGCTGCGCACCGGGGGCACGCTGAGCGGCGCCCACGACGTCCTGCTGCGGGGGCTGCTGGACCTCGCCCACGACCGGCCCGACGCGGCGCGCGCGCAGGCGGTGGCGGCGCTCGAGCTCGCCGCCGGCGCGCCGGGCGCGCCGGACGACCTGCTCCGGGCCGCCGCCGCGCTGGGGGCGGTGGTCCGCGGCACCGACGACGTCGCCGCGCTGGCCGACGCGCTCGACGAGGCGGGCGCGCTGCTGCTGGCGCTGCGCGACCACGAGCTCGCCCGCCTCGGCTGAGCGCCCCCCGCCGGCGCTCAGCGATCCGGGGGTGGATCGGCGACCGTCGGCACCGGACCGCGGAAGGCGCCGGGACGCTGGAGGCGGCCGGG
>JALRCL010000117.1 GCA_023268575.1 Patulibacter sp. | reverse complement strand
CGCACCCGGGGGTCGTCGCGGTCGACGCCGACGATGTTCACCGTCTCGACGAGCCCGGTCGCCACGGCGCCCGGGCAGACGAGGCTCACGTGGATGCCGTGCTGGCGGAGGTCGAACCGCAGGACCTCCGACACGCCGCGCAGGCCGAACTTGCTCGCGCTGTACGCCGCGTGCCACGGCAGGCCGAAGAGGCCGGCGGCGGAGGAGACGTTCACGAGGTGGCCGCCGCGGCCGGCGCGGATCATCGCCGGCACGAACGCCTCGATGACGCTGATCGGCCCGAGCAGGTTGACGTCGACCATCGCCTTCCAGTGCTCGTGACGGAGCGTCTCGACGGTGCCCCACGTCGAGATCCCGGCGACGTTCATCACGACGTGGACGGCGCCGTGCGCGGCGTGCACCCGGTTGGCGAACGCCAGCACGGCGTCGTGGTCGGTGATGTCGAACGCCTCGTGCGCGAGCACGCGCCCGCCGGCCGCGGTGACCTCGGCGACGGCCTCCTCCAGTTGGTCGGCCGAGCGGTCGGTGAGGACGAGGGCGCCGCCGCGGGCGGCGACGGCCAGGGCGGTCGCGCGGCCGATCCCGCTCGCCGCCCCGGTGATGAGGCTCGTGCGCCCCGCGAACGTCGTCATGGCGCGAACGCTAGCGCGTTCCCCGATCGGCGAACGAGTTCGTTCGCCGATGGTCGCCCGGCGTCCGTCCCGCCGCCGCGTCGCCGCGCCGGCCGCCCGGGGCGACGACCCCGGAGGTCGTGGTCCTCGCGACCCGCCCGGCCTACGATCGGCCCATGAGCACGATCGCCCCGCCCGAGCAGCCGGTCGGCGAGCTCCTGCGCTCCTGGCGCGAGCGCCGTCGGCTGAGCCAGCTGGACCTCGACGCGTCGGGCGTCGTCTCGGCCCGGCACCTCAGCGCGCTCGAGACCGGCCGCTCGCGCCCGACCTCGCGGATGATCCTCCACCTCAGCGAGCACCTCGACGTACCGCTGCGGGAGCGCAACCGCCCGCTGCTCGACGGCCTGTCGCCGGAGCTGCTCGAGCCCCCGATCAACGTCCTGCGCCTGGCGCTGCACCCCGACGGCCTCGCGGGGCGCACGGCGAACCTCGTGGAGTGGCGGGCGCACCTGCTCGGACGGCTCGCGCGGGAGGTCGATGCCTCGGGCGACCCGGCCCTCGCCGCCCTGCTCGACGAGCTCGTCGACCTGCCCGCGCCCGCCGGGGCTGCTCCCGGCGCGCCGCGCTGGCCCGGGCAGGTCGTCGTGCCGCTCGTCCTGCGCCACGGCGACGTCCTCCTGCGGTTCATGTCGACGACGACCGTCTTCGGCACGCCGCAGGACGTCACCGTCGACGAGCTGGCGATCGAGGCGTTCTTCCCCGCCGACGCCGCCACCGCGGCGGCGCTCGCCGCGGTGGCCGCCCCAGGCTGAGGCCACGACCTCGCAGGTCGTGGACCGCGCGACCCCGGGGCGCGACGCTGCGCCCATGAGCGAGACCTCGACCCACACCCGCAGCGAGATCATGCGCGGCTTCCTGCCCGCGTCGCCGCTGCCGCAGAAGCTCGGGATCCGGCTCGACGCGCTCGAGCCGGAGCGCGCCGAGCTCTCGATGCCGTTCGACCCGGAGAACGTCACCCTCGCCGACGTCGTGCACGGGGGCGCGATCGCCGCGCTCGTCGACACCGCCGGGATGGCGGTGACGTGGTCCGACGACGCGGTGCCGGAGTCGCTCGAGGGCTCGACGATCTCGTTGCGCGTCGACTACGTCGCGGCGGCGCGCGGTCGGGAGCTGCGGGCGGTCGCCACGACGGTCCGCCGGACCCGCGCGCTCGTCTTCAGCGAGGTCGCCGTGACCGAGCCCGACGGCCGGCTCGTCGCCCGCGGGTCGGTGATCCAGAACGTCGGCCCGGCGACGCGCGCCGGGCGGTGAGCGGCCGCCCGTCGACCGCGTGCGCCGCACGGCCCCGGGCCGGCGGCGAGCGACCTTGCGCCCCTCGCTACCCTCGGAGGGATGGTCGCGCCCGTCTTCGACATCGAGCACGCGCTCGGGCTCCTCGAGCTCCAGCCGCCGTTCGAGAAGCGCGACGTCCAGCAGGCCCGCCGGACGCTCGCCAAGCGCTGGCACCCCGATCTGGCCCCGCCCGGGCGCCAGATGGAGCACGAGCGCCACCTGAAGGCGATCAACGAGGCCGCGGACCGGCTCGAGCGCCTCGCCGAGGGCTCGCACGGCGGCAAGGTCTCCGTGAACGCGGTGAAGGTCAACGCCGCCGCCGCGCGCGCCGCGCGCGAGGAGGCGGGGCGCCGCGCCTACGAGGCATCGCAGGCGGCCGCCGACCGCGCGCAGCACGACCCGTTCGGCAGCCGGATGCCGGACCACTCGGTCGTGCACCGCTACGCGCGCTGCGTGTCCTACCCGGAGTGGGGCGTCGGCAGCGTCACCGGGGTCTACTTCACCGGCGAGGGCGACGACGTCCAGCAGTTCGCGCGGGTCCAGTTCCAGATCGGCATCCGCACGGTGCCGGCCGGGACGCTGCAGTTCGTCGACTTCTCGAAGCCCGACCCGGGTGCCGAGCGCGTGCAGCGGTTCCTCACCGCCGCACAGCACGCGCTGGCGGAGGGTGAGTTCGCGGTCGCGGCGAAGCGGCTGCTCTACGCGCGCGACGCCGACCCGGGCAACACCGTCGTCCTGCGGCTCCTGACGATCGCGCTGCTGCAGGCCGAGGACCTGGCCGCGGCCGGTCGGGCCGTGCGCGACTGGCTGCGCGCCGAGGGCACGCGCCCGGCGCCGCACCGGTTCGCCGCGCGGATCTACGAGGCCCAGGGGGCGACGATCCAGGCCGAGGAGGCCGCCGCACGCGTCGTGGCGCTCGCGCCGGCCGACGGCGCGGCCTGGGAGCGCCTCGGCCGGCTGCGGCTGCGGCTGCACGACCGCGGCGGCGCCCTCGACGCCCTCGAGCGCGCGCGGGTCCTGGACCCGACCGTCGAGGGGCTGCTCGACCTCGCGCTCGCCGCGCACCTCGTCGGCGACCTCGGCCGCCAGGTCGACGCCTGTCGCCAGGCGACGGAGCTCGCGGACGAGGGCCGGGGCCACGGGCGCGACGAGGACGGCGCGCCGCTCGCCGACGGCTCCCGCGTGGACCCTGCGCTCCGCGCGCGGGCGTGGTCGCGCTACGCCCACGCGTTGGCGCGCACCGACCGCACGAGCGAGGCGCTGGAGGCGTGCGACCGCGCCGTCGCGTTGGCGCCGGAGGACCGCGAGGTCCGCGAGCTGCGCGACCGCGTCCGCGGGCGCGTGCCGCGCGAGCTCGCCGCCGCGGGCTGACCCGCCCTCCTCGGGGCGGCCCCGGGCGTCCGGTCCGGGCCGGGGGCCGCGTCAGTCGCGCGGCAGGCCGGCGCCGTCGAGGACGGCGTGCAGCTCGTCGCGCACGGCCTCGACCGGCTCCGCGGTGGCCTGCGCCCGGGCGAGCAGGACGGCGCCCTCGAACGCGGCGAGCAGGGGCGTGGCCAGCGAAC
>JALRCL010000101.1 GCA_023268575.1 Patulibacter sp. | reverse complement strand
CGCTGATGTGCACTAGGTCTTGAGCGCGCATCTCGTCGAGGATCTCCTCGTCCTGCATCCCGCGCGGAGAAACCGTGCCCGTCCACGAGCGCCGAGCCCGGATCCCCTCCATGTCAGCGTCGGCTCCCACACGAATGGCCGCCAGAAGCAACGTCGCTTGGCGCAGCGACAACAATCGGACGTAGTCGGCGCCGGGCGTGCTCTCGGGACGCGAGAACCAGTCCATCAGTGCGGCGTCTCGTCGTTGCGCTTCTTCCTGCTTGACGCGTTGGCGTTCCTGCGCTTGCCGCTCGCGACACGCAGGACAGGTGTAGGTCTGCGTCGCGGCTCGACGATTGGTCAGATCCGCCCGGGTCTGCAAGACCCAAGGGGTCTGGCACTCGATGCATAGGATCGTCGGCACGATCGCTTGAGAATGCTGGCGCACGGTCGCAGCGATGGCGGGTCGCGCGACGCCGGGCGGAAGCTCGAGATCCGCGACGCGGCGGACGAACTCGCCGGCGTCGTCCTGGTCCCAGTACTCGGAGCACAGACGCCGAAGGGCCGGATCATCGGTCAGCAACGTCACCTCGGCTCGCAGCACGCGGACAAGGTACGCGGTAGCGCTCCGGCCGGCGGTTCAGTCGTGGCGACACAGCAGGCTTGTTCCCGTGGGCTCGTCTGGCCTCCCCATCCTCCCGAGTCTCAAGGAGGTCCGCTCTCCGGGGGAACGAGGTCGCGTGCTCTGACGCCGCGAGGGTAGCCGGCCCCGCCCGACACCGGACGGCCGTGCGGGCGCGAGGGGGCGTCTCGGTTCGGGGCCGGCTGGTCGCGGCTCTGTCAGAGCACGCGACCTCCCGCATCTTCGGCGCCGGCCTCTCCGACCCCACCAGCCTCTCCTACCTGCGCACTGCGCTCGGCGACGAAGAGATCCAGACCCTCACACGTCGCGGGACCCTCGGCCAAAGCGACCGCACCCACGCCACCACGTACCGGCGGTTGGTCGACGGCCCGACCGCCCGCGAGCACGACCGACCGATCCTGGTCTACGGCACCCTGCCACCCGCAAGGTTGCGGCTGCGACCGTGGTTCCGGGACCGCCGGCTCCAGCAAGATGGTCGAGAACACATCGCCCGCGATCCGGACTGCCCACGCCGCGAACGGCCCCGACGTCAAGGAGGTCGAGATCGGATGAGCACCTGGCCGCACGACCCGCCCGTCCGCCGCTGGCACCGGGTCCCGGCGACCGTCGACGACGACATCGACTGGAAGGCCGCCCCGACGACCGCGAGCTTCTCGGCTGACGACGTCATGACCGTCGCCGAAGCAGCCACGCTCCTGCGCTGCTCCGAACGGCACATCTACAACCTCGTCGGTCGAGACGAGTTGCCCGGCGCCCGCTACCTCGGCCGGAACATCATCATCGTCCGACCGGTGCTCCTGGACTGGCTCCTCGGCCGCGACGGCTAGTGGCAGCCGAGGCGGCATCGCCGGTGTGACAAGCACCGCGCGTCGGCGACCGGCGCGCGGCTGCTTGACGGCCCTGTTGTCGAACGCTCAACCCCGGTAGCACCGCAGTTCAAACGCGCCAACACGTGTCGGATTCCTGCGCAGAACACAACAGCGCCAGTTCGCCGGATGGCCGTCGGGCGGACTGCTGGGGCGTCGGGTCCCGCACTACGGTTCTGTCCCCATGGGCCGTCATCTGGATCCGGCGATCGCGCTGCGTCAGCTACGTGCTTCCCGAAGCGATCCGCCGGGTGCAGCCGCGAGCGAGATGGAGCGGCGAGCGACGTACGGCGCGAGTCTGCAGCAGTTCGAGGAACTCCTTGCTGCTGCGCGTGATGTGGGACCTGCGTCGAAGCCTCTTCTGCTGTTCTACGCGCTGAGCCAAGCGGGGCGAGCGCTGGTAGCGGCGCACGGGACGGGAGACTTCCGCGTGCGTGGTCATGGCCTTCAGCAAGGAGGGCCAGTTCCTGAGAACCTGCTTGCGTTCCCGATTCGATTGGCGCCACGCCGTGACGGCACGGACGCCTTCGGGGCGGTCCGCAGGGTCCTGGGCGCCGGAGCCTGCCCTGAATCGACGCAGATCGGCGCAGTGTGGGCGGCGCTGCCGAGAAGCTACGCGATTCCGGATACCAGCTGGGAAGACACATGGCGCCCGGCGCTGAGCTTCGACGTGCGGAGGAGGGACGAGCGGTTCGGCGGTCGAGTGCTCGGCGCGGGGAGTAATCCGCTGGTGATGTTCGACGACGTCCTCGTCGATCTCAGGCGGTCGTATCCGACTCTTCCCGCCGAAACGTATGGCGTGATGCTCGAGGTTAGCCGTGACCTCGGACCGGGGAGCTGGATGGCCGACATCGAGTGGCCGTCAGAGGCAGCGAGTCTCGACGAGGTACTCCTCGAAGGAGGGGATGATGATCGTTGGCTCTTGCCGGGATTGGCCGCTGGGCAAGCGCCTCAACCGCAGCTCGTGCTCTGGTGGATCCTGCTGTTCGGCTTGTCGCTGGTCGCTCGATACGAGCCCGATGCGTGGGCGAAGTCCCTGCACGTCGAGCGGTCTGGCCTCGCCGTGCCGTTGGAAGCAATGCTTGACGGTGCACAGGAGGCCGTACCGCAGCTTGTACATGAAGAGATGTTTCGGGGTCGCGGGCAAGACTGAGGAGACCGTCGGGGCCAGCGCCGCTACCTGCTGGGTCCCGCCCAGGGGGCGCTCAATCAGCGTCGTTCCCAGCGGGGGCTGGCTCCTCGGTGGCGTCGACTCTGATGGAGGCGGCGGCAGCGGCCCCGAGAAGGGGCGGCACGTCTGTGAGGGCGGCGTGCCTCCGACATGAGGATGGACGTGGCGGCCAGTCTCTGCAGGCTGCCCGACGTCGTGCCGCAGTGCCCCGGTGACCGGCACAAGCACGACCCAAAGCAGCAGGAACCCGAGTGCGTAGCTCAGCTCGCGTCGCGCGGCGTCGAGGAGGTTCGCCAGGTGCAGGTTGCGCAGGTCGTTCTGCATTGCCGCCATCGCGGCTCTCGTGGCGACGGAATCTTCCGGCGCGGGTGCCCGGGCGGCTCGTTCCAGGTCGCGGATATCGACAACGTCGCGCTTCTGTGGGCCCACGAGATAGATCGGGGTGAACAGACTGAATCCGGCGTAGACGGCGGCGAT
>JALRCL010000077.1 GCA_023268575.1 Patulibacter sp. | reverse complement strand
TAAGAAGTATTTCATTTTCCACGGAGACATCTTGGACGTATTTGTTGCCAAGTGGAAGTGGATTGCGAAGATTGGAGCTCGTGGGTCATCGGGCGGCGGCGCGGCGGTCAGCGCGCGGCGGTCGCCGGGCCGAGCCGGCGCAGGCCCGCGGCGCGCTGCTCGGCGCCGTCGACCGTCCGGATCGACGGGTCGAGGTCCCCGCCGTTCATCGCGACGAAGCGGGGCTCGCGCACCGCGGTCATCCGCGGCACGAGGACGACGCGGGGCGGGTGGGACTCGGTGAGCCGTGAGCGCACGGCGGGCTCCTTCGATCGGGGACCGTGTCGCGCGGTCCTGGTGGGGTGATCCGGGTCCCGGCGCCGGAGCGGGGGCCCGCGAGCCAGCAGGTCTTCGGACTCGGGTTCGATCGGCTCGAGCGCCTTCCCGGGGCCGCGGCGGGTGGTCGCGGCGCCCAGTGGCGTGGTGCTCGGGCCGTCCCCCTCACCGCTGCGCGTCAGTCCCGGAGTCGCACCGGGTTCCCTGACCCACGTCGTGGGTACGACTGGCTCGGCGCGGCACGATAGCGGACGATGGGAACCGGTCTCGTCTGGGAGACTGGCGCGGTCGCGCTCCCGCGACCGCGCCATGGACGACCACGAGCACCACGACCACGGCCGTCGCGCGGACGGCCACGACCCCGGGTCCGCGCACGCGCCGGAGGATCGGCGCGCCGCGGCCACCCGATCGGCCGGCCGGCTGCGCGACCATCCCGCCGGTCGCCTGCTGCTCGGCGTCGTCGCGCTCGTCGGGGTCCTGACGCTCGTCGGGCTGGTCGTGCTGTGGCCCTCCGGCGATCACGATCCCGGGCCCGGGAAGCAGCGCCCGACCGTGGCCGCGACGGTCGTCGAGGCCCGTGCCGCGCCGTGCGCGGAGGGCAGCAGCCAGCGGTGCGCCACGGTCGTGGCGACCGTCGACGAAGGACGCGACGCAGACCGGCGCGTGACGATCGTGCTCGGCCCGGAGGGGGTGGCGCCGTCGCTGGAGCCCGGCGACGCGATCCGCCTGAGCGACCAGTCGCCGGACCCGGCCAGCGGCGTGCCGGTCGAGCCGGGCGCCGAGCCCGTCTACGCGTACTCCGGCGTCGACCGGCGGATCCCGCTCGTCGCGCTGATAGCGGGCTTCGCGCTCCTCGGGCTGCTCGTGGCCCGGGGCCGCGGGCTGCTGGCGCTGCTGGGCACGGGGGCGAGCCTCGCGCTCGTCGTCCTCTGGCTCGTGCCGTCGATCCTCGACGGCCATCCCCCGCTGCTCGTCGCCGTCGTCGGGGCGCTGGCGGTGATGTTCGTCACCACGGCCCTGACCTACGGGGTGACGGCCCAGAGCCTCGCGGCGGTCGCCGGGATCGGGGTGTCGCTCTCGGTCGCGGCGCTGCTCGGTGGGCTCTGGCTCGGGCTCTCCGGACTCGACGGCACCGACTCCGAGCTCGGCTCCTTCGCGCTGCAGTCCGGCGAGGCGCTGCCGCTGCAGGGCATCCTCCTGGCGGGCATGGTGATCGGCGCGCTCGGCGTGCTGACCGACACCGTCGTGTCGCAGGTCTCGACGGTCGCGGCCCTGCACCGGACCGCGCCGCACCTCGGCGCGCGCGAGCTCTACCGCGAGGCGTTCGTCGTCGGCCGGGACCACCTCGCCGCGACGATCCACACCCTCGTGCTCGCCTACGCCGGCGCGACCCTGCCGCTGCTGCTCGTCGCCTCCGCCAACGACGTGACGTTCCTCGACGCGGTGAACGACACGACGCTCGCGGAGCCGATCGTGTCGACGCTCGTCGGCTCGATCGCGCTGCTGCTCTCCGTCCCGCTCTCGACGCTGCTCGCGGCGATCCTCGTCGGCCGCCTGCCCGCCGCCGCGCTCGGCGACGGGCACGCGCACCACCACCACTGAGCGCGGGGCGGGGCGGCGATCAGCGGGCGGGGACGCGGACCGGCACGCGCAGGAACGCGCGGCCGCGGGCGTCGAGGATCCGCAGGGTGTAGCGGCCCGCCGCGAGGCGCTGGCCGTGCGCCAGGCGCAGGCGCCCGATCCGGCCGGACGCCACGACGCGCCCGTTGCGGGTCAGTCGCGCGCGCCGGGCGCTGCTGCGACCGGTGACGCGGCAGGCGAGCACGCCGCGGCTCGCGGCGCAGCTCACGCCCTTGCCGGCCGGACCCCGGGGCCCGGCGGGACCCTGGGCGCCGGCCGGGCCCTGGGGCCCCCGCGCGCCGCCGGCGCCGGTCGCCCCCGGGGTCCCGGCCTCGCCCTGCGGTCCCGCCTCGCCCTGCGGTCCGGTCCCGCCCTGCGGCCCCGCCGGCCCGGTCGGCAGGGCCCCGCCGGTGCCGGTCACGGTGAGCACGTCGGCGGGGGTCAGCCCCTCGGGGTCCGTGGCGAGCAGCGCCTCGAGCGTCGCGCTCCGGGCGCCGGCCGCGCTCGGAGCGAACCGCACCGCCACGGTGCACGTGGCGCCCGGCGCGAGGGCGCGGTTCGTGCAGGTCGAGGCACCGAGCAGCAGGTCGTCGGCGTCGCTGCCGGCCGCGCGCACGCCGCCGACGGTCACGGGCACCTCGCCCTGGTTCGTGACGGACACCGTCCGCGACGCGCCGATGCCGGTGACCGGGACGGTGCCGAGGTCGACGTCCTGCTCGGTGAACTGCGGCAGCGCGCGGGCGCGGGCGTCCGCCGGCGGCGTCGCGCAGGTGGTGGTGTCCGTCGCGCTCGGTCGCACGCAGACGTCGATCCGGTTGCTGCGCAGCGCCCCGCCGGCCTGCGCCTTGTAGCGGTGCCAGCCGGCGTCCGCGGCCGAGTACGTCAGCAGCACGACGCCGCCGGCGTCGGAGACCGGGGCGCCGCTGACGTCGGTCGTCCCGTCCCCGCTGGCGTCGGTGGTGACCGTCCCGACGGCGATGCCCGCGGCGGGCGCGAACCCGTCGGCGCCGGCGCCGGTCTGCTCGCGCACCGTCAGGGCGAGCGACGGCGACGCGTCGAGGGTCACGACGTAGGACGACGTCGCCGTCCCGACGGGGGGACCGGTCTCCGTCGTCGCGGTCGCCTCGCCGGGGCCGTCGGGGCCGTCCAGGCGCAGCACGCGCAGCGACGGGTACGCGTTGACGCGCCAGTTCACTCCGTCGCCCGCCGCCAGGCCGCGCTGGCAGCCGCCCGTGGAGAGCCCGACGGTGTTCACGCCGACCTCCCAGAACCCGTCCACGCCGTAGACCGGCGCGTCCGGTCCGAGGCGGTTCAGGAAGTAGTCCCCGAAGCCGCCGTCGAACGGCCCGCCGAGCGTCCGGCCGGAGAGCGCGAGCGCGGAGTACGCCAGGCGCGTCGGGGTCGGTCGTCCGCCCGCGGAGCAGGGCTGAGGCGCTTGGTCGTCGGCCGTCCGCACCGGCCCGGCGTGGTCGCGGACGGGCCCCTCGAACAGCGTGCGGTCGATGCCCTCGATCCGCACCTGGTGCTCCTGCAGCGGCGTCGGTGCGGCGGTGGCGGCGGGCGCGAGCGCGGCGAGCGCCGCGGTCGCGGTGAGCGCGCCGGCCATGGCGGCCTGCGCTTGGCGGTTCCTCATCGGGTCTCCTTCCCCCTGGTCCCGAGGGGGGTGGGTCTGGCGGACCGGGCAGGTCTCCTGGCTCGCGCTCCCGGAGCCGCCGCGCCTTCCCAGGGCCGAGGCCCCAGTGGCTGCACGCGTGCGTGCGGCGGTCCTTCACGCTCACAGTGGCGGGTCCGCGCCGGGCTCTCACCGGACTTCCCTTCACCGCGCTCCGCGTGTGTCTTGGCGCCGGGGACGCTACCGCAGGGCCGCGCACCGGCCGGGCCGCGGCGAAGGGCGTCCAACCGGGTTCGCGGCCTTCACCGGTCGCGGCGGTCCCCCCGCGGGGAGCGACCTACCGTCGACCTCGCCGCGCCGCCCGCACGTGGGCGTCCGGATCGACGACCCGGCCCCGGCTCCGTCCGGAGCCGCCCACCGACCCAGGAGCACCACCATGGCCCGCACCGCCGTCCTCGGCTTCCCCCGCATCGGCCCCGACCGCGAGCTGAAGCACGCGCTGGAGTCCCACTGGCGCGGCGAGCGGTCCGCCGCCGAGCTGCTCGAGGTGGCGCGCGGGCTGCGCGGCGACCACCACGCCCGGGCCCGCGCCGCCGGCATCGGGGTCCTGCCCGTCGGCGACTTCGCGCTCTACGACCACGTCCTCGACGTCGCCGAGCTCGTGGGGATCGTCGCGCCGCGCCACGGCGGTCCCGACGGCCCGGTCGCCGCGCCGGCCAGCGGCGCCGACGCGCTCCGGCGGCACTTCCTGGCCTGCCGCGGCGCCGACGACGTCACGCCGCTCGAGATGACGAAGTGGCTCGACACGAACTACCACTACCTCGTCCCCGAGCTCCAGCCCGACCAGGCCTTCCGGCTGAACGCCGAGAAGTGGCTCGGCCAGCTCGCCGAGGCGCGCGCCGCCGCCGGCGCCGCCACCCTGCGCCCGGTGGTCCTCGGCCCGCTGTCGCTCCTGCTCCTCGCGAAGCCGGCGGAGGGCGCGACCGACGACGTCACGGCGCTGCTGCCCGCCCTCACCGCCGTCTACGGCGAGCTGCTCGACGCGCTCGCCGCCGAGGGCGTCGGCGAGGTCCAGCTCGATGAGCCCCTCCTCGTCCAGGATCGCAGCGCCGCCGAGCTCGACGCCTTCGCCCGGGCCTACGGCGAGCTCGCCACGGACGGTCGTCCCGGGATCGCGCTCGCGACGTACTTCGAGCGCCTCGACGCGCCGACGCTCGAGCGGATCGCGATGCTGCCGCTGCACGAGCTGCACGTCGACCTCGTCCGCGCGCCGGACCAGCTCGACGCCGTCCTCGACGCGCTGCCGGAGGGCACGCGGCTCTCCGCCGGCGTGATCGACGGGCGCAACGTCTGGGTCAACGACCCCGATCGCGCCCTCGCGCTGCTGGACCGGATCGTCGCGCGGATCGGCACCGACCGTCTGACGATCGCGCCGTCCTGCTCGCTGCTGCACGTGCCGTACCGCGCCGCGACGGAGACGAAGCTCGACGACGAGCTGCGCTCGTGGCTCGCGTTCGGCGAGGAGAAGCTCGAGGAGCTCGCCCTCCTGCACCGCGCGCTCGACGCCGACCCGGCCGGGCGCGACGGCCTGCTCACCGAGCAGCGCTCCCGGATCCGCTCGCGGGCGACGTCGCCGCGCACGAACGACGCGGCCGTCCGGGCCCGGACCGGCGCGCTGCGCCCGCAGGACTACGACCGGCCGGCGCCGGTCGGGGAGCGCCTCGCCGCGCAGCGGGCGCGGCTGGGCCTGCCGCTGCTGCCGACGACGACGATCGGGTCGTTCCCGCAGACCGGCGACATCCGCGCCGCGCGCCGCCAGCGCCGCGAGGGCGTCCTGAGCGAGGAGCAGTACGCGGCGTTCCTCCGCGCGCAGGTCGACGAGGTCGTCCGCCGCCAGGAGGAGCTCGGCCTCGACGTGCTCGTCCACGGCGAGCCGGAGCGCAACGACATGGTCGAGTACTTCGGCGAGCAGCTCGAGGGCTTCGCGTTCTCGGCCGGCGGCTGGGTCCAGAGCTACGGCTCGCGCTGCGTCAAGCCGCCGATCCTCTTCGGCGACGTGTCGCGCCCGCGGGCGATGACGGTCGACTGGTGGCGCTACGCGCAGTCGCGAACCGCGAAGCCGATGAAGGGCATGCTCACCGGCCCGATCACGATCCTGCAGTGGTCGTTCGTGCGCGACGACCAGCCGCGCAGCGAGACGGCGACGCAGATCGCGCTCGCGATCCAGGACGAGGTCGTCGACCTCGAGGCCGCCGGCTGCGCGGTGATCCAGGTCGACGAGGCGGCGCTGCGCGAGGGCCTGCCGCTGCGCAGGGCCGACCAGGAGGACTACGTCCGCTGGGCCGTCGACGCCTTTCGTCTGACGGCCGCGCCGGCCCGCCCGGACACCCAGGTGCACACGCACATGTGCTACTCCGAGTTCAACGAGATGATCGAGCACATCGCACGCCTCGACGCGGACGTCCTCTCGATCGAGGCGTCCCGCTCCGGCATGGAGCTCCTGGAGGTCTTCGAGCGCTTCGACTACCCGGCCGAGATCGGCCCCGGCGTCTACGACATCCACGCGCCGCGCGTGCCGTCGGTGGAGGAGATGGAGGCGCTGCTGCGGGACGCCGAGCGGCACCTGCGGATCGAGCAGCTCTGGGTGAACCCGGACTGCGGCCTGAAGACCCGCGGCTGGGAGGAGACGGTCCCCGCCGTGCGCCACCTCGTCGAGGCCGCGCACCGCCGGCGCGCCGCGATCGCCGAGCAGGTCCCGGCATGAGCGAGCGGACGGTCCCGTCCCGGCCGGCGCTCCGCCGCCTGCCGGCCCTGGCGACGACGGGGATCGGCAGCCTGCCCTTCGACGCCCCGACGGCCGCCGTCCGCCACGCCACCCGCGCCTACGACCTGCCGTTCGTGCCGCAGCTGCCGCGTCACGACGGCGACATGCTCGCGGAGTGGCTCGGTCCGCAGTGGTCCTCCGGGGTCGGCTGCGGGTGGAGCGCCGAGCGCGACCGGGAGCGCCCGGTCGCGTGGGAGGCGGCGATCGAGGCCCTGGAGGCCGGCGTCGGCGCGGGCGCCCGTCCGCGCCGCCCACGGGCGGGCCGGGCCGTCGGGGCCGAGGGCAGCTGCTGCCCGGGCCGTCCGGTGACGCTCGACGCCCTGCGCCTCGTGAAGCTCCAGGTCACGGGACCGGTGACGCTCGCGGTGGCGCTCGAGCGCGCCGCGGGCCGGCCGGGCACCGGCGCGGCGGTCGTGTCGCTGGCCCGCGAGGTCGCCGGGTGGCTCGCGGCGAACGTCGCCGCGCAGGTCTCCGCGCTCGCCGCCATCGGCCTCGACGTCGTGCTACTCGCCGACGAGCCGGGGCTCCAGTCCGCCGGTCTCCGCCCGGACGTCACCGACCTCTGGGACCCCCTGCGCGCCGGCGTCGCCGCCTGGGGCCTGCACCTCTGCTGCCAGGTGCCGTGGGGGCTCGTCGACGCCGCCCAGCCGGACGTCCTGTCGTTCGACGTCACCCGGTACGCCGTCGGCGGACCCGGCGTGGACGTGCTCGCGGCGCTGGCGGCGCGCGGCGGCCGGATCGCGTGGGGCGCGCTGGACCCGGTCGCCCCCGACGGCCCCGAGATGGTCGCGGCGCGCGTCGGTGCCGGGCTCGGCGCCCTCACCGGCGCCGGGCTGGCCGTCGAGGACGCGCTGGCGGCGAGCCTCCTCACGCCCGCCTGCGGCACCGGGAGGCTGTCGGTGCAGCGCGAGCGGCTCGTCGCGGCGACGCTCGGCGCGGGCGGCGAGATCGCCCGGGCGACCGTCGCGGCACGGGCCACGGGCGCCCGCGCGGCGTAGCCGCACGCCGGGGCCGCCGCCCTCGGTCGTCGCGCGGGTCTCCGCGGCGCGCCGGACGGCGGTCGGGCGCGGGCCTCGTCGGCGTCGGCCAACCGGCGAAGGTTGCGAAGCCCGGTCGCGTCGGGGCGCGTGGCGGAGTACCGTTCACGCCGAGTCGATCCACCCTCACTCGCAGGGTCAGGGAACGCCGGTCCAGGTCGCCGTGGTGGTGGCCGAGTCCGGGACTGACGCGCAGCGGTAGGGGCGGGGAGGCCCACCACGGGCGGCGACGTCCGGCCACTGGCTTCCGGCATCCACCCTCGATGCCGGTCCGGGAAGGCGGTGGGCTCCGATCCGCCCGAGTCCGAAGACCTGTCGACTCGCCCGCCTCGCGCGGAGACCGACAGGCGCGGGCTCGCGATCCAGCCCGCCGGACGAAGGAGCGACCAGCGATGGTCACGGCGAGCAGGACCGAGAACGACGCGATCGTCCCCCGCGGAGCGCCGGGGTACGCGCCCCCGCCCGGCGGGGCGTCCCAGAAGCTCTACGCGGGAGCCCAGATCCGGCATCTGCGCGAGCGGCGCGGGCTGCGCCAGGCGGACCTCTCGCGCCTGCTGGGCCTCTCCCCGAGCTACGTCAACCAGCTCGAGCGCAACCGGCGCCCGGTGACGGTGCCGGTGCTGCTGCGGCTGACGGAGGTCTTCGACGTCGGCGCCGAGTTCTTCGCCCGGGCGGACACCGCGCGGCTCGTCTCGGAGCTGCGCGACGCGTTCGTCGACGCCGGGGTCGAGCAGCAGCCGGGCGCCGGCGACCTCGAGCAGCTCGCGACGTCGCTCCCGGTCGCCGCCGCGGCGGTGCTGCAGGTGCACCGGGCCTATCGCGACGCGCTCGAGCGGCTGACCGCCCGTGAGCAGGTGCAGGCCGGCCAGGACGCGGGAGCGCCGCTCGACGGCGGCGGCGAGACGAGCCGCGACGGCCTGACCCGGGGCCTCGGCGGGCCGGCGATGCCGCACGAGGCCGTCCGCGACATCTTCCACGCCCACCAGAACCACTTCGACGTCGTCGACCGGGCGGCGGAGCGCCGCGCCGAGGACCTCCGCCTGCGGCCGGGCGACGCCCGCCCGGCGCTGCTGCGGCACCTGCGCGACGCGCACGGCGTCCGGACGGTCCTGCGCTCCGCGGAGCTGGCGACGCGCGCCAACCGCCACTTCGATCCGCGGCAGCGCGTGCTGACCCTCGGCTCGCACCTGCGGCCCGGGCAGCAGGCGTTCCAGCTGGCGATGCAGGTCGCCCTGCTGGAGGAGGGCGAGGTCCTCGATGCGATCGCCGAGGACGAGGTCCCGGATGCCCCGCAGACGGCGCGCCTGCTGCGGATCGGCCTGGCGCAGTACTACGCCGGCGCGCTGATCCTGCCCTACGAGTCGTTCCGGAGCACCGCGGAGGAGCTCCGCTACGACGTGGAGCTGCTCGGCGTGACCTTCGGCGTCGGGTTCGAGGTCGTCTGCCACCGGCTCTCGACGCTGCAGCGTCCCGGCGCGCGGGGCGTGCCGTTCTCGTTCGTGCGGGTCGACCGGGCCGGCAACGTCTCCAAGCGCCAGTCCGCGACCGGCTTCCACTTCTCGCGCTCCGGCGGCACGTGCCCGCTCTGGGTCGTCTACGACGCGTTCGCGACCCCGGGCCAGATCCGGACGCAGGTCGCCGAGATGCCGGACGGGCGCGAGTACCTGTGGGTCGCGCGGACGACGTCCCGGGGCCAGGCGGGGTTCGGTCGGCCGACGAAGACCTTCGCGGTCGGCCTGGGCTGCGAGCTGCACCACGCCGACCGGCTCGTCTACGGCGACGGCGCCCGGCCGGGCGACTTCGGGCCCGCCCGCCCCGCGGTGCCGATCGGGATGGGCTGCAAGGCGTGCCTGCGGCAGGGGTGCCCGCAGCGGGCGTTCCCGCCGGTCGGTCGCGCGCTGGAGATCGACGAGGACACGAGCCCGTTCGACCCCTACCGGGTCCGCGCGGCCCCGTGAGCCCGGGGGCGCCGTGGTTCCGACCCGGCGGCCGGCGGCCGAGCACGGCCGCGTGCCGCCGCGGTCGGACCGGGCGTCGGTCCGGCCACGGGACTTCGCAGGATCGCTGAACGGCCGTCGGGCGTTCGCAGCCCTTCGCACCGTCACCGCCGTTGGCACCGGCGGCACGGCCGTGGCAGCGTGCGACCTCGATAGTCGGATGTCCGACCATCTCGGTGCCGCGCATCCCCCGGGAGCGGTGCCGACCGTCACGCCAGCCCCGCGAGGTCCGCCGTCATGAGCACCGTCAGCACCCTGATCCCCCACTACGTCGGCGGCCGTCGCGTCGAGGGCACCTCGGGCCGCGTCGCGGACGTCTTCGAGCCGGCGACCGGCCGCGTCCAGGCCCAGGTCGCGCTGGCCTCCAAGGACGAGGTCGACGCCGCGATCGCGAACGCCGCGCGGGCGCAGCCGGCCTGGGCGGCGACGAACCCGCAGAAGCGGGCCCGCGTGCTGACGCGCTTCGTCGCGCTCATCAACGAGCACGTCGAGGAGCTCGCCGCCCTGCTCTCGCGCGAGCACGGCAAGACGATCCCCGACGCCAAGGGCGACATCCAGCGCGGCGTCGAGGTCGCGGAGTTCGCCTGCGGGATCCCGCACCTGCTGAAGGGCGAGTACACCGACAGCGCCGGCACCGGGATCGACGTCTACTCGATGCGCCAGCCGCTCGGCGTCGTCGCCGGGATCACGCCGTTCAACTTCCCGGCGATGATCCCGCTGTGGAAGCTCGCCCCGGCGATCGCCGCCGGCAACGCGTTCGTCCTGAAGCCCTCGGAGCGCGACCCGTCCGTGCCGCTGCGCCTCGCCG
>JALRCL010001031.1 GCA_023268575.1 Patulibacter sp. | reverse complement strand
TGGCCTGCCGTCCTCGACGGGGTCGACGCGGTCTACCTGACCTTCCAGCCCGATCTCGCGGTCCCCGGGACCGCGGGGGTCATCGCGGCGTTCGTCGACGTCGCCGTCGCCGCCGGGGTCCGCCGGATCGTCCTGCTGTCGGGGCGCGGCGAGCCGGAGGCGCAGCGCTGCGAGCAGGTCGTGCTCGCGGCGCCCGTCGCGACGACCGTGCTGCGCTGCAGCTGGTTCGCGCAGAACCTCAGCGAGGACGTCCTCGCCGCCGCGGTCCTCTCCGGCGAGATCGTCCTGCCGGCGCGCGACGTGCCCGAGCCGTTCGTCGACGCCGACGACATCGCCGACGTCGCCGTCGCTGCGCTGACCGAGCCCGGCCACGACGGGGAGGTCTACGAGCTCACCGGGCCGCGCTCGCTGACCCTCTCGGAGGTCGCCGCCGAGCTCAGCGCGGCGACGGGCCGCCCGATCGCCTTCCGGTCGGTGGACCCCGAGACGTTCGCCGCGGCGCTGCGGCCCCAGGGCGTTCCGGAGGAGCTCATCGCGACCCTCGTGCACCTCTTCACCGAGCTCCTCGACGGGCGCAACGCGCGCACGGCCGACGGCGTCCGCCGGGCGCTCGGCCGCGAGGCGCGCGACTTCGCGGTCTTCGCGCGCGACGCCGCGACGGCCGGCGCCTGGGACCTCCCGGCCGGCGAGGCGGCCGCCCGATGATCGGCGACGGGACCGTTCGCGGGCTGACGGTCGCGACGCTCGTCGGCTCCGGGGTCGTCGGTGGCGTGTTCTACGCCTTCTCGACGTTCGTCATGCCGGCGCTGCGCGACCTGCCCGACGCCCAGGGGATCCGGGCGATGCAGCAGATCAACGTCGCGGCGCCCGGGCCGGGGCTCATGATCGCCCTCGTCGGGACCGCCCTGCTGGCGCTCGCGCTGCTCGTGGTGACGCTCGTCGGCGCCGCGGCCGGCGGCGGCGCCTGGCGGGTGGGCGGCGCCCTGGCCGCCCTCGGGTCGTTCGTGGTGACGCCCGCGTTCCACGTGCCGCGCAACGACCGCCTCGCGGCGCTCGATCCGCACGCCGCCGACGCGGCCGCCCGCTGGGCGACCTACGTCCACGAGTGGACGATCGGCAACCACGTCCGCGGGGCGCTGGCGATCGCCGCCTGTGCCGCGCTGGCGCTCTCCCTCGCCGCCGACTGACGCGGGGTCCGCCGATCCCCGTGGCGCCTCGCGGTCGATGACCGGCAGCGTGGACGGCCCGGACGTCATCCGATGCCCCGTCCGTCCGCGCTCGGCCCTCGGGCCGAGGCGCACCCGGTCAGCGGTCGGTCCACGGCGGCGTCCGCCGCGCCCCGGCCCCGCGGGGCGTCGGCGCCGGCCTCCTCCGCGAGGACGTGCCGGGCGTGGTCCACGCGCCACCCGCCGCGCCCGGCCCGCAGGACCGGGCTCGAACCACGGCACGGGCGCGTGCGCGGGCCTCGCCGCGGCGGGCGGCGCACTACCCTGGACCGCCGATGTCCCTGACCGTGGTGAAGCTCGGCTCGAGCGTCGTCGCCGACGACGGCGGGGCGCTGCGACGCGACGGCCTCGCGGCGCTGTGCGCCGCCGTGGCCGCCGGCCACGCGCGCGACGAGCGGTTCGTGCTCGTCTCCAGCGGCGCGATCGCCCGCGGCGTCGAGGTCCTCGGCCTGAGCCAGCGCCCGACGGCGATCGACGCGCTGCAGGCCGCCAGCGCCGTGGGCCAGGGCCGGCTCTTCCGCGAGTGGGACGACCTCCTGCGTGCGGAGGGCCTGCTCGCCGCGCAGGTGCTGCTGACGCTCCACGACCTCGGCGAGCGCGAGGCGTTCGTCAACGCGCGCCGGACCGTGCTGCACCTGCTCGAGCTCGGCGCCGTCCCCGTCGTCAACGAGAACGACACGACGACCACGGACGAGATCTCCTTCGGCGACAACGACCTGCTCGCCGCGCAGATCGCGATGCTCCTGAACGCCGACCGGCTCGTGCTGCTGACCTCGACCGACGGCCTCTTCACCGCCGATCCGCGGCGCGATCCGACCGCGGAGCTCGTCCGCGAGGTCGTCGACGTCGAGGCGGCGCTCGCCGAGCACGACATCGGCGCGACGACGTCGAGCCTCGGCACCGGCGGCATGCGCAGCAAGGCGCTCGCCGCCGACATGGCCGCCGCCGCCGGCATCCCGACCGTCGTGGCCAACGGCCTGCGGGCCGACGCGGTGGCGCGGGTGCTCGCCGGCGAGCCGGAGGGCACCGCGTTCCGGGCCGGCGAGGCGCGCTGGTCGAGCTTCAAGCTCTGGCTGCGCTACGCGAAGCCGGCGCGCGGGTCGATCGAGGTCGACCGCGGCGCGGTCCGCGCGCTCACCGGCGGCGGCACGTCGCTGCTGCCGGTCGGCGTGACCGGCGTGCTGGGCGAGTTCCGCGCCGGCGACGCGGTCGAGATCCGCTGCGACGGCGAGCTCGTCGGGAAGGGCATCAGCGCCTACCCGTCCGGCGCGCTGCGGCGGGTGCAGGGGATGCGGACCGAGCAGGTCCGCGAGGCGCTGCCGCGGGCGCCGGAGGAGGCGGTCCACCGCGACCGCCTCGTCCTCGCGTAGGACGGGTCCCCGAGGCGCCCGATCGGCCGTCTCGGGCGGCGCCCCGGGCGCCGAGCCCGGCGCGCACCGAGGGCGGCGCGCGGCCGGGCGGCGGCGCGGCGTCAGGCGTCGTCGAGCCCGGCGTCGTGGACGACGAGGGCGACCTGGACCCGGTTCTCGACGTCGAGCTTCTGCAGCAGGCGCGAGACGTGCGCCTTCACCGTCGCGACGCTCATGTGGAGCTCGGCGCCGATCTCGGCGTTCGCGCGGCCCGCGCCGACGGCGACCGCCACCTCGCGCTCGCGGTCGGTGAGCTCCGCCAGCCGGGCGCGGGCGCGGGCGCGACGGTCGTCCTGCGCGGGGTCGGCGACGTGCGCGATGAGCTTGCGGGTAACGCCGGGGGAGAGCATCGCCTCGCCGGCCGCCACCCGCTCGATCGCCCGCACGATCTCCGTCGGCGGCGTGTCCTTCAGCAGGAACCCGCTCGCCCCGGCGCGCAGCGCCCGCACGACGTGCTCGTCGGCGTCGAACGTGGTCAGCACGACGACGGTCGGGGCGTCGGGCCGCGAGGTCACCTCCCGGGTCGCGGCGACGCCGTCGACGCGGCGCATCCGCAGGTCCATCAGCACCACGTGCGGCCGCCCCGCGGCGAC
>JALRCL010000980.1 GCA_023268575.1 Patulibacter sp. | reverse complement strand
CGGGCCCGCGGCGCGCCCGTCGCCGGGGCGCCGCCCGCGCCGGGCGCCGGCCGGCCGGCGCCGCCGCCCCCGCCGGCCCCGCTGCCGGCCCCGGTGCCGGCTCCGCCGCCCGTCCCGCCGCCGTTCCCGCCGCCGCGCGGGGCGGGGTTCACCGGTGCCGGGCTCCAGTCCGGCTCGGAGGCGCCGTCGACGAGCCGTCGCACGTCCCAGCCCTCGCAGCCGTCGCCGGCGGGCGTGGTCGCCGTCCAGATCCCGTCGCCCTCCTGCCACCAGATCCGGCGGCCGTCGGCCGAGAGCGTCGGGTCCTTGTACGCCTGCCCGAGCGGGCCGTCGGCGGGGTCGTGGATCGTGCAGGTCGGCGTCGGCGTGCCGAGGCGCCCCGCGACGCGGTACACCTGCAGCGTGCTCGGCGTGCCGGTGCCGCGCACGACGACGATCCGGCCGCCGGCGACCTCGCCGTCGGAGAGGTCCTCGCCGCGCTCCAACGTGCCCTGGTGGTCGTAGTCCGACCACCACTGCGTCGGGCTCTCGCCCGGTCGCTGGTCGTAGGCCACGGCGCCGCGGGCGGCGAGCACGTGGTCCGCGTCGATCCACGAGGGCGTCGAGGCGTTCGTCGCGACGCCGGGCCAGCTCTCGGTCCCGCCCGTGCCGTCCGTCCGGGCGTAGCGGATGTCGCTGCCGGTCTCGAGCCAGCCGTTGACGTAGCGGGCGAAGGAGTGGCCGTACGCGACGAGCTTCCCGTCGGGGGAGACCGCCGGGTCGAACGGCCCGAACTGCATCGCGGGCAGGTCCAGCCGGCGGACGAGCTCGCCGTTCTGGCGCAGGACGAACAGCGGGCCGGAGCGCGGTAGCTTCCGGGCCGCGACGATCGTCCCGTCGTCGGCCTGCGAGGGCGACTGCCACGGGTTCTCGGCCGTCCCGTCGGTCGTCACGCGGACGGCGCCGGAGCCGTCGTCCCCGGAGAGCCAGACGTCGTGGTCCTTCACGAAGGTCAGCGATGCGCCGGCGGGCGCGGCACCCGCCGCGAGGCCGAGGGCGAGGGCCGCGCCGGTCGCGGCGGCGAGGAGGACGGGGCGGGCGGTGGTCATGGCGGCCACTCTGTCGCCGGGTCGTCCCGGGCACATCAGGCGCCACCCCAGAACGCCACCCCAGAACGCCACCCCAGAACGCCACCCGGGACCGCGGCCCGGCCACGCGTGGTCCGGCGTTCCGGCGCCACGTCGCGCACGGGTCTCCGGCTGCTCGCCCGCGGTGCGGATCGTCGCGGGTGGACCGGCTCAGCCGCCGTCGGGCGCGACGGCCGGATCGAGGGCCGCCGCCAGCTGGGTGCGCGAGGAGATCCCGAGCTTCGCGTAGGTCGCGCCGAGCTGGAACTCGACGGTCTTGCGGGTGACGAAGAGCGTCTCGGCGATCTGGCGGTTCGTCAGGCCGCGCGCGGCGTGCTCGGCGACGCGCCGCTCGCTCGGGGTCAGGGCGTCGGCGCCGCTGAGGGCGATCCGGCGCGGGCGGGCGCCGGCGACCGCGAGCTCCTCGGTGGCGCGCTCCAGCAGCGGCGACTCCCCGAGGCGGTGGGCGGCCTCGCGGGCCTCGGCGAGCCGGGCGCGCGCGTCGACGCGCCGGCCGGCGCGACGCAGCGCGATGCCGAGGTCGAGCCGGATCGTGGCGGTCAGGGCCGGGGCGGGCGCGTCCTCGGCGACCGTCAGCGCCTCCTGGAGCGTCGCGATCGCCTCGTCGCCCTCCTGCGCGGCGGCGAGCGCGCGCAGCGCGATCGCGTGGTCGCTGCCGACGCCGCGCCGCACGGCGTCGGCGACCTCGGTCGCAGCGAGCGCGCGTGCGTCGTCGCGCTCGCCGGCGAGCGCCAGCGCGCGTGGCAGGTCCGCGCCCTTCGCCCCGCGCGGATAGCGCCGCCAGCCGTACCGACCGCAGAGCGCGGCCACGCGTCGCAGGTCGGCGACCGCGTCGGCGGGCCGCCCCTGCGCCAGGCGCAGCTGGGCGCGGCTGGACCAGACGCTGCCGCCGCCGAAGTACGCCTCGAACCGCGCGTCGGGCCCCAGCCGGGCGAGGATCTCCTCGGCCTCGTCGAGCTGCCCGCGCCGCACGAGGGCCGACGCCAGCGCGGCCCACGCCGCCGACGACGTCGCGCCGCTGCCGCTGCGCTCCAGCAGCTCCGTCGCCTCGCGCGCCGACGCCTCGGCCGCGCCGGCACCGCCGAAGGCGAGCAGCCACTCCGCCCGCAGGACCGCCGTGAGCCCGCGCCCGAGCGGACTGCTCTCCCGCCGCAGCGTCAGGTCGGCGTCGCGCAGCGCCTCGTCGGCGAGCCCCGCGCCGTCGCACGCGCAGAGCGCCATGACCGCCCACAGCGGGGTGGGATGCTCGACGACCTCCAGCCGCTGGAACGGCCGGTCGGCGAGCGCGGCGGCCCCGAGCGCGAGCACCTCGTCGCGCGTCGCCTCGCCGGCGGCCGCCTCCCACGCCCGGTGCGAGAGCACGCGGGGACCGTCCGGGGCCGCGGCGAGCGCCCGCGCGCGCTCCGGCGCCGCGGCGACCTCGACGAGCAGCAGGTCGACGAGCCGGCCCTGCCAGCGGTCGGCCTGGTCGGTCTCCTCCGCTTCGAGGACTGCTGCCCCGGCCCGCAGGCGCTCGGCCATCCGGGCCGTCGTGTCCTCGGCCCCGAAGTGGCCGAGCCAGATCTGCAGCGCGGTCGCGTCGGCCGCGATCCGCGGGTCCTCCGCCGCGGCGGCGACGGAGAGCAGGTGCCGGGCGTCGGGCGCCTCCGCGGCGAACGCCGCACGGCCGAGCTCGAGCCGCAGGAGGTCGAGCTCGGGGTCCTCCGCCGCGATCTCCAGCGCCCGCCGCAGCCGCCGCAGCGCGGCGTCCGGGGCCCCGTCGGCGAGGGCTCGCGCGGCGCTGCGCCGCAGGAGCTCGCGCTCCCACGGCTCGCCGAGCAGCGGGGCGGCGAGCAGCTGCACGACGATCTCGTCGTCCGGGGCGTCGTGGTCGCGCAGCCACCGCGCGGCGCGCCGGTGCAGGTCGTCGCGCTGCGCCGCGGTGAGGCCGTCGGCGACGGCACGGCCGACCAGCGGGTGCACGAACGCGGGCGGCTCGCCGGCGACGAGCTCCGCGTCGCGCAGGGCGCCCAGCGCGGCCGCGCTCGCCGCCGGGTCCTGACCGGTGATGGCGCCGAGCAGCGGCACCCCGCTGCGGTCGCCGAGCGTCGCCAGGGC
>JALRCL010000581.1 GCA_023268575.1 Patulibacter sp. | reverse complement strand
AGGCGAGCTTCAGGAACGGGATGAGCTCGCGCAGCGCCTGGTAGGTGGGGTCGGTCGCCGGCTCGCTCGCGCGCAGCGTCCGCTCCGCCGCGGGCAGCGCGACCTTCGCCGAGCGCAGCGGCGAGCGGACCTTCAGGAACGCGTTGCGGAACGCGGGCAGGTCCTGCTCCAGCGACGCGACGGCCGGCGCGACGAGCGGGATCGTCGGGCGGAGCGCGGCGGTGGCGCGGTCGAGATCGCCGCTCGCGCGGCCGAGCTGACCCATCGCGCCCTGCAGGGCGGAGAGGAACGGCGGCAGCGCGTCGATCGTCCGGGACAGCTCGCGGTTGCGGGCCCCGGTGGTGGAGATCAGCCGGTCGCCTTGGCGGATGGCCTCCCGCAGCAGCGCGCTGTCGCCCGCGGCCGCCTCGAACGCCGTTCCGGCGTCGGCGATCACCCGCTGGGTCGGCTCCTGGCGCGCCCGGAGCTCGTCGAGGACGCTCGCGAGGTTCGCCGTCATCGGCGCGGCGCGGCCCAGCGCGTCGTTCAGGTCGCGGCTGCGACCCGCGAACGCGCCCGCCGCGCCCCGAGCCATCGCGCGCATCCTCGCGCGCGTCTCCGGGCTGAACGTCTGCAGGACGTCGTCGAGCTGCTGGGCCTCGCGGACGTTGGCCGTCGCGAGGCGGCCGCCGTCGGGGATCCGGGCGTCATCGCCCGCCCGGCCGGGGGTGAGCTCGAGGTAGCCCTCGCCGAGCAGGGACTTGCTGCGCAGGATCGCCCGCGTGGACCGCTTCAGCGGCGCGAAGTCGGGGTTGATCGAGATCGTGACCTGCGCCTCGGCGCCGACCCGCTGGACCTCGCGGATGCGCCCGACGCGGATGCCGGCCATGCGCACGTCGTTGTTGTCGTACAGCGCGTCGGCCGACGGCATCGTCAGGCGGACCTCGTACGGCTGGGGCTGGAACGGCACCTTGCCGCCGAACGTCAGCCACAGGCCGATCGCGACGGCGCAGAGCGCGAGCACCATCAGGGCGGTGCCCACGATGACCCGCAGGGGCGGGAGGTTCGTCTGCACGTCAGTTCCCTCCTCGGGCGGCGGCCGCGGACCGCGCGGTGTCGGCGTCGCCGCCCGTGCGACCCCGCGTCCCGCCGCGGACGGCCGGCTCGTTGACGAGGCCGGGGCAGACCGAGGCCGCCCCGGTCAGGAGCTTGAACACGGCGCTCAGCGACCCGTCCGTGGTCGTCAGCTGGTTGCAGGACACCGAGACGAGCGCGCGGACGTTGTTGCCGTGGGCGTCGCCCTGGGTCGTGGCGGAGTTGAAGTTGTGCCCCTGCCAGAAGAACCAGAACAGACCGCCCTCTTGCGGACCGGGCGGGTTGTACGTCAGGCCGTTCAGCAGGACGTTCGCGCGGCCGAGCGTGCCGGTCGCATCCGGCAGGGTCTGGCTGACGGACCGCAGCGTCGGCTCGAGCTGGCGCAGCAGCGGCTGCGACTCCGTGGTGAAGGGCAGGAACTGGCGCTTGACGGTGCGCTCGAAGCCGTTGGCCGCCGGCTCGAGCTGGCGCAGCGTCGCCGGCAGGTCGCGGATGGGGCCGCGCAGGGCCGTCAGCGACGGGCGCAGGTCGTCGGCCAGCGCGCCGGTCGTGCGGAGCGCCTCGTCGGCGGTGCCCAGCGCCCCGGGCAGCCGGGCCAGCGCCAGGCGCAGCGGCTCGTCCTGGCGTCGCAGCGCCTCGAGCGTCGTGTTGCCCGACACGATCAGCGAGGCGAGCTCGCCACGCGCGTCCGCGGCGTCGGCGACCGCGGAGAGGTTCGTCACGAGCCGCTTGAGCTGCGTGCGGCGCGCCGCGAGCCGCTCGCTCACGCGCCGCAGCTCGCCCGCGGCGGGCCCGAAGGACAGCAGCACCTTGCGGATGTCCGGAGCGCGACCACGGGTGCCCGCGCCGGCGCCGTCCAGCAGGGTCACGAGGAACGAGCGCGTGTCCCCGTCGAGGGCGTTCAGCAGCGTCGGCAACGGGACCGGCGAGGTCGTCCGCGACGGCGGGATCAGCCCGTTGTCGGCCATCACCCGGCGGCCCGGGGTGCCGGGCTCCAGCTCGATCCGCATGTCGGAGAGCGGGGTGACCGGCCGCAGATCGGCGCGCGCGTCGTCGTAGACCCGGGGCAGCTTGTGGCGATCGATCTCGAGCGTCACGTACGCCTTGCGATCCCGGATGACGGCCTTCGTGATCGAGCCGACGCGGACGCCGGCGACGTTCACGGCCTGCCCGAAGCCCGGCGCGACGCCGTCGGCGGCGGGCAGGACGGCGCGGATCTCGTACGTCTCGCGGAACGGCACCGGGAACCGCTGCTGCACGAGCAGGTAGGCGCCGGAGGCGATGCCGATCGCCGCGAGCAGCAGGATCGGGACGAGCCGGCGCACGACGACGCTCCTGGACCTCATCGCGTGCTCCCTCGGGTCGAGCCGGCGAGGCGCTGGACGATGTCCAGGACCTCGTCGGTGGCGGTGCGGCCGCCGCGGGCCTGGCGCGCCGGGGGCGCGGCGGCCGGTGCGGCGCCGGTCGAGCGCGCGGCCCCCGCGGGACGCTCGGCGCTCCGGTCGGACGCGGCACGCTCGTCGCGGAGCCGGTCGGAGAGGAGGCCCCGGAGCGTGCCGAGCCCGCGGACCTCGCCGCGGCTGAGGCCGCCGTCGCGGTTGCTCTGGCGGGTGAAGCCCTGGAACGCGGTCGCGTTCGTCAGCTGCGAGAAGTCGGCGACGTCCTGGTCCTCGCAGGGCAGGTCGACGCGCTTCTTCGGCCGCTGCTGGTTGCCGAGCCACTGCGGGCTGACGCCCTGGACGTTGCCGCCGTTGAGGACGTTCACCGTGTCGGAGATCCCGGGGATCGTGCCCATGAGGGAGCTGTCGCCCTCGCCGAGGCCGGCGCGGATCGTCGACCCGTTGGCGTCGAAGGTCGGCGAGGCCGCGGCGAGGCCCGAGAACGCGTGCAGGAGCTCGAGCCACGCCGGCTGATCCACGGTGTGGATCCCGTCGGGGATCTGCTGCACCGCCGTCGGCACGACCGTCTTGCTCAGGCAGCGACCGATCGAGCCCACCATCGGCAGCGCGGTCTGCAGCTGCCCGGCGACCTGCGGGGCGATGTCGGCGCTGCGGCCCAGCAGCCGCGAGAACGCCGGCAGCGCGCCGGGACGCGCGACCCGGCGCACCTGGTCGAGCGCCCGGTCCACGGCCGGGAGCCGGCGCGGGGCCTCGCGCAGCACCGGCCGGAGGTCGGCGGCGACGCGACGCGTGATCGGCAGCGCGGCGTCGATCCGGCGCAGCGCGTCCGGGGCGCCAGCGAGCAGCCCGTCGGCCGCGCGCAGCGACTGGCGCAGCTCGCCGTCGGCCGCCGCGAACCGGTTGATGACGCGCGAGTAGTTCGTGATGACGTCGCTCAGCGCCTCGGGATTCCGGGCGAGCGTCGTGGTCAGCGCGGCCGTCGAGCGCAGCGAGCGGGTGAGATCGCCCGGCGTCTCG
>JALRCL010000939.1 GCA_023268575.1 Patulibacter sp. | reverse complement strand
ACCAGGTCAGCACCACGCCCGCCGCGCCCGAGGCGCCCACCGCGCTGCAGGCCACGGCCGGTAACGCGCAGGCGCAGCTGTCGTGGACGGCGCCGACCGCCACCGGTGGCCTGCCGGTCCTCGGCTACCGCGTCCGCTCGTCCGCCGACGGCGGCCAGACGTGGCAGACGACCGCCGCCACCGGGACCACCCGGACGCTGACCGACCTGGTCAACGGCACGGAGTACGAGGTGCAGGTCGCGGCGCTCAACCGCCACGGCCAGGGCCCCTGGACGGCGTCGGCGACCGTGACGCCCCGGACCGTCCCGGGCGTGCCGACCGGCGTGACGCTCACCTCGCGCCGTCAGGGCGCCCACGTCGCGTGGTCGGCGCCGACCTCCGACGGCGGCTCGCCGATCACCGGCTACCGCCTGCGGCACTCCGCCGACGGCGGTCAGACCTGGACGACCGCCGACCACGGGACCGCCACCGAGCAGACCCTCACCGGGCTGACCGACGGCACGGAGTACGCCGTGCAGGTGGCCGCGCTGAACGCCAACGGCGCGAGCGACTTCAGCCCGCTCGCGACCGTGACCCCGGCGACGACCGGTGCGGCGCTCGAGGGCGTGTCGGTCGCCGACGTCGGGACGACGTCGGCGACGGTCCGCGCGGTCGTGACCGCCGGCGACCTCGACCAGGACGTGACCGTCGAGTACGGGCGCAACGCCGACGGCTCCGGGGCGCAGACCTCGGCCGCGACGGCCGTGCCCGCCGGCACCGCGCCGACGACGGTGAGCACCGCGCTCGCCGGCCTCGCCCCCGACGGCGAGGTGTTCTACCGCGTCGTGCTCACTGCCAGCGACGGCACGCGGGTCGCCGGTGCCTGGGCGTCGTTCCGGACCGTGGCGCCGGGCCCCGGCCCGCGCCCCGACGCCCCGACGGTCGCGCTGCGCGCCAGCACGGCGGACGTCCGCGTCGGCGACACGGTGCGGCTGACCTGGACCGCCGGTGGCGCGCAGGCGCTCGTCGCGGGCGGGGACTGGTCGGGCGGCAAGGCGCTCGGCGGCGGTGCCGAAGACGTCGTGGTGCGTCGGGCGGGGGTCCACACCTTCGCGCTGGCGGCGATCGGCGAGGGCGGCGCCGCGTCGGCGACCGTCACCGTGAGGGCCACGCTCGCGCCGGCGAAGCTCGGCGTGCGCGTCCCGGCGGGCCTCGTCCGCGCCGGAGGCCGGACGACCGTCTCGGGCTCCGGCCTGAGCGCGGGGGAGGCCTACCGCGTCACCGTCGGCGGGCTGACCGTCGGCCGCGGCACGGCGTCGGCCTCCGGCGCGTTCTCGCGCTCGGTGACGGTACCGGCGGCACGCCGTGACCGGACGGTCGCGGTGCGCGTCGTCGGGTCGCTCGACGACCGGGCCGGCACGGCCGACCTGCGGGTCGTCGCCGCGAAGAAGCGGCTGACCGTGCGGGTGCTGCGGACCCGGATCCGCCAGGGCCTGCGTCAGCGGGTCTCGGTGTCCGGCCTGGCCGCCGGCGAGCGCGTCCGGCTCGTCTACGCCGGCAAGCGCTTCGCGGTGGTGACGGCGTCGCGGAAGGGCACCGCCACGCGCCGCTTCGCCGTCGGACGGCGCACCGGTGCGCGGTCGGTCATCGCGTACGGGCTCACGAACGATCGTCGGGGCGCGAAGGCGTTCCGGGTCGTCCGGTAGCAGCGCTCGCCCGGTCGTTCCCGCCCCGGGCCGGGGCGGGAACGACCGACGGGCGCGAGCGCCGACGGCGCGTCCGCTGTCCGGGCGCCGGGCGGCGACGCCCGGCGTCGACGTGCCGTTGCCACCCGGCGGGTCCGGCGGGCATGATCGCCCGCATGGATCTCGCGGAGTACCGCACGCACGACGCGACGGGGCTGGCGGCGCTCGTCGCTGACGGGCAGGTGTCGGCCGCCGAGCTGCTGGCGCTCGCGCGGGAGCGCGCCGAGGCCGTCAACCCGCGGATCAACGCGATCGTGCGGGACATCCCCGTCGAGCCGGAGGCCGAGCGTCACGGGCCGTTCGCGGGGGTGCCGTTCCTCGTGAAGGACCTCGAGCAGGACTACGCGGGGGTGCCCGGGTCCAGCGGGTCGCGTGCGCTGGTGTCGCACGTGGCGTCGGAGCACGCGACGGTCGTGCAGCGCTGGATCGACGCGGGGCTCGTGCTGTTCGGCAAGACGAACACGCCCGAGTTCGGGGCGAAGGGGATCACCGAGCCGGAGGTGTTCGGTCCGGCGCGCAACCCCTGGAACGCCGAGCACACGCCGGGCGGGTCGTCCGGTGGCTCCGCCGCGGCGGTCGCGGCGGGGATCGTGCCGTGCGCGGGGGCCAGCGACGGCGGAGGGTCGATCCGGATCCCCGCGGCGTGCTGCGGCCTCGTCGGGCTGAAGGCCGGCCGCGGGCTCGTGCCGATCGGTCCCGCCTGCGGCGAGCGGATGCACGGCGCGGCGACCAACGGCGTCGTCTCGCGCACGGTGCGCGACACCGCCGCGATGCTCGACGTGCTGCGCGGTGGCGAGCCGTCCGGGCCCTACGTGCCGGCGGTGCCCGAGGCATCGTTCGCCTCGGTGGTCGGCCAGGACCCCGGGAAGCTCCGGATCGGCGTGCGCGTGCCGTCGGCGATCACGCCCGACCCGCACCCCGAGGCCCGCGCGGCGGTGGACGGCGCCATCCGGACGCTCACCGACCTCGGGCACGAGGTGACCGAGCTCGCGCAGGCGCCCTTCGACGACCACGCGCTGGCGAAGGAGTTCCTGCTGACGTGGTTCGTCTCCGTCGCCGCGTCGGTCGACGAGGCCAAGCGGCTCACCGGCGCCGGCGACGACGCGTTCGAGCGCGACACGCGGATCATGGCCGCGCTCGGCCGCGCGACGAGCGGCGTGGACTACGTGAACGCCGTCAACGCGCGGCACGACCACACGCGTCGCCTGACGACGTACTTCGCGTCCTACGACCTGCTGCTCACCCCGACGCTCGCGACGCCGCCGCCGCGGATCGGCGAGTTCGACCTGCCGGTGGCGCTGCAGCGGGCCTCCGACGTGCTCCTGCGCACGCGGACCGCGCGGCTGCTGCGCCACACGCCGATCGTCGACGACATGGTCGAGAAGAACCTCGGCTGGGTGCCGTACACGCAGCTGGCGAACATCACCGGCCGCCCCGCCATCTCGCTGCCGCTGCACTGGACGGCCGACGGCCTGCCGCTCGGCGTGCAGTTCGTCGCGCCGCTCGGCGGGGAGGGGCTGCTCCTCCGCCTCGCGGCGCAGCTCGAGGACGCCACGCCCTGGTTCGACCGGGTCGCGCCGCTGTAGGCGCCGGGCGGTCGCTGCCTCCGCCGCCGAACAGTCGGCCAGATCGGCCGTCGCCGGGGTCTGGCCTTTCGTACCGTCGACCGGCTCGATGCGTCGGTTCAGCGGCCCATTCACCGAACGGCACGCCGAGCGGTTGCTCTGGCGGGCCGGGTTCGGCCCCAAGCCGGGGGAGGCGAAGGCCCTCGCGCAGCGCGGACTCGTCGGCGCGGTCCGGTCGCTGACGCGCGTCTCCGGTCCCGCGAAGCTCGTCGGTCCCGCGCCGACCGGCAAGGACGGGCATCCGCTGGCGCCGCGCGACGCGTGGGGGCACGACCACCTCTGGTGGCTGGACCGGATGGTGCGCTCCGACCAGCCGTTCGTGGAGCGCATGACGCTCGTCTGGCACGACTGGTTCGCCACGAGCCGCGACACCTCCGACGGGAACCTCATGCTGCGCCAGAACGCGACGCTGCGCACGCACGCCCGCGGCAGGTTCCGGTCGCTGCTGGCCGCGGTGACGACCGACCCGGCGATGCTCCTGTGGCTCTCCGGGGCGTTCAACACGAAGTGGTCGCCGAACGAGAACTACGCCCGGGAGCTCATGGAGCTCTTCACGCTCGGCGCGGGTGCCTCCTACACCGAGCGCGACGTCCGCGAGCACGCCCGGGCGCTCACCGGCTGGCAGCGCACGCAGAGCGGGCAGGGATCGGGCCGCTTCCGCTACGTCCCGATGGCCCACGACGCCGGCCGCAAGCGGATCTTCGGTCGCCGCGGCCGGTTCGACTGGCGCGACAGCCTCGACCTCTGCCTCGCGCACCCCGCGCACCGCCGGTTCGTGGTGACGAAGCTCTGGAGCGCGTTCGTGCCGACGGCGCCCGATCGCGCCACGGTCCGCTCGCTCGTCGCGCTGTACCGACCGCGCAAGCCGATCCTGCCGGTGCTCGAGGCGATCCTCATGCACCCGGCGCTCTACGAGGGTCCGCGCCAGGTGAAGGCCCCGGTCGTGCAGGCGGCCGGGATGCTCCGCGCGACCGGTCGTCCCGTCCGCGACGAGGCACTGACCTGGGCGAGCGACCTCGCGGGCCAGCAGCTCTTCCGCCCGCCGAACGTCGCCGGCTGGGACGAGGACCGCTGGCTGGACACCGGCACCTGGCACGGCCGCTGGGTGCTGTCGAACCTCATCGCCAAGGCCGACGCGCTCGGCGAGGGCGCCTCGCCGCACCCGCTGCCCGAGAGCCCCGAGGACGCCGTGGCCCGCGCGCTGCGCCACTGGGGCGACCCGACGATCTCGGCCGTCACCCGCGCCGAGCTGGAGCGCTTCGCGCGCGACGTCGACGGCGCCGCGACCGCCCGCTGGCAGCGCGAGCAGTACCCGCGGCTGCGCCAGAACGCGCTGCGGATGCTCATCGCCACCTCGCCCGACTACCTCACCTGCTGATGCCCGGTCCCTGCCGCTCCCACCGCCAGGCCGAGGCAGCCCGCGCGGCCGCCGGTCGCGGTCTGCCGGCGATCGAGCCCGGCCAGCCGGCGCCCGCCGGGACGGGCATGAGCCGTCGCGCCCTCCTCGCCCGCGCGTCGGGCCTGGCGCTCGCCGTCTACGGCGCGACGCACCTGCCGCTCGCCCAGCTCGAGGCGTCCGTCGCGCACGCCGCGACCCCGCCCGCCGGACCGGGCGGCACGGTCCTCGTCTCGATCTTCCTCGGCGGTGGGCTCGACGGCCTGGGCCTGCTCGCCCCGGTCGGGGACCCGCAGTACCGCAAGCTCCGCTCCGGCCTGCTCGTCGCCGACGAGGCCCGCCCGTTCCGCGAGGACGACCGCCTGCGCTGGCACCCCGCGGCCGAGCCGCTGCGCGAGCTGCACGAGCAGGGCGTCCTGACCGTGCTGCCGGCGATCGGCTACGCGAACCCCGACCAGAGCCACTTCACCTCCCGCCACTACTGGGAGGTCGGCGCGCTCGACCACCGCGGCACGACCGGCTGGATGGGGCGGCTGCTGGATCGCGTCGGCGACGAGGAGAACCCGCTCCAGGGCCTGTCGCTGGACGGGACGCTCTCGCCGGCGCTGGCCACGAGCCGCGTCCCGGTCGCCTCCGTCGCCGACCCGGCGGAGTACGCGTTCTGGGCGCACCAGGTCTGGGGCGACGTCGACGAGCTGATGCGCGCGTCGGCGGCCCGCATCGGCCGGGCGCACGCGGCCTCCGGCGACCCGGCCACCGCGGTCGCCGGGCGGGTCGCGCAACGGTCCCTGGCGCTCTACGACCAGCTCGGTCCGGTGCGACCCAAGGACGGGCAGCAGGGCACGCCCGACGCCGTGCCGGTGCCCTACCCGACGGCGCAGGACTCGCCGTTCCCGGAGAAGCTGCGAGCGCTCGCGACGATGCTCGGCGCCGGCCTGCCGCTGCGCTGCGTCGCCGTCGACGGGCCCGGGCAGTACGACACCCACGACCGGCAGGCGCCGACGCTGCAGCGCAACCTCGAGCTGCTCAGCCAGACGCTGCGGGCCTTCCAGGCCGACCTCGCCGCGCGCGGGCTCGCCGACCGCGTCCTCGTGCACGTCTGGAGCGAGTTCGGGCGCCGCGCGCAGGCCAACGGGTCGGGCGGGACCGACCACGGCGCCGGAGGCGTCTCGCTGCTGCTCAGCTCGCGCGTGCGCGGGACGATGATCGGCGAGTTCCCCGGCCTGTCCCAGCTGGATCGCGACGGCAACCTCCGCGCCACGACCGACTTCCGCGCGCTGTACGCGTCGATCGCCGAGCAGTGGCTCGGGGTCGAGGGTGGCGCGATCCTGCCCGACGCCGGCCGCGTTGGCCGCTACGCCCTGCTGCGATGAGCCTCCGCCTGCCGCTCCTGCTGCTCGTCGCGGTGCTCTCCGCCGCCGGCCTGACGCTCGTGCGGCCGGTCGAGGCCGCCGCGCCCTCGCGCGTCTTCATCACCGCGACCGAGCACCACCTCGCCCTGTCCCGCTCGACGGTGAAGGCCGGCACGCTCATCGTCCAGATGCGCAACCAGGGCGAGGACCTGCACGACGTGCAGCTCGTCCGGCTCTCGCGCGCCGGCCGTGCCACCGGACGCCGGTACCGGATGAGGACCCTGGCCCCGGGGCAGCTCGGCGAGCTGACGCTGCGGGTCCGCGCTGGGCGCTACCGGCTGACCTGCACGATCGCCGGCCACGCGCGGATGGGGATGCGCGCGACGCTCCGCGTCCGCTGACCCGGCCGCCGGGACGCCACCGGTGGACGCCGTCCGTCGGCCGCCGGACCGCGACGGCACCCGGATGATCGTCGAGTCGGCGGGCAGGCCCGGGGCCGGGCACTGCGAAGATCGACGGATGGCGATCGACCGGGAGACGAGCGGGTTCGGTGCCCGCCCCGGGTGGCGGGCGCCGAAGGGCGGCCGTCGCGGTCGCCGCAACGGCGCGCCGTCCGCCGCACCGCCGTCGGCCTCCGACGCCGGCCCTGCGGGTGCGGCGCCCGTCGACCCGGAGGTCGCGCGGCTCGCTCGACTGGCCGGCCTCGGGGAGGACGCCACGAAGCGCCTGGCCGAGCAGGACCTGCCGCTCCCGGGCGCGCCGGACGCGATCCCCGCCGCGCTGCGGGCCGTCGGCGCGGTGGCCGGCGAGCTGGCGCGCGAGCGCGACGCCGAGCGGCGGCGCGCGGACACCGCCGAGCAGCGTCGCACCCGCGACGCCGAGCGCCAGGCGGTGGCGCTGGAGCGCGCGCGGGCGGCCGAGATCCGCCAGCGGACGAAGGCCGGCACCGAGCAGGGCGAGCGGCAGCGGCTGACCGGCGAGCTCGAGCGGGCGCACGGCGAGCTGGCCCAGCTGCGCGCCGAGGCGGCCGCGCGGCGGCGTGCCGACGAGCCGTCCGGCCCCGCCGCGTCGGCGGGCGAGCCGTCCGCGACCGGGCAGCCGGGGGAGTTGACCGCGCGCGAGCGCGACGCCGAGCACGAGGGCCTCGTGGCGCGCGTCGCCGACCTCGAGCGCCA
>JALRCL010000911.1 GCA_023268575.1 Patulibacter sp. | reverse complement strand
GGTGACGACGTGGATCCGGATTCCCGCCGCGTGACAGCGGGCGACCGCGGCGGCGACCTCCGGCCGCGGCGGATCGACCATCGCGATCAGCCCGAGGAAGGTCGCGTCGCGCTCGGTCGCCTCGCGCTCGCCCGTTCCCGGGAGGACGTCGAGGGGGCGCTCGGCGACGGCCAGCACCCGCAGTCCGCGCCCGGCCATGGCCTCGTCGGAGGCGCGGATCCGGGCACGGTCCTCCGCGCTCAACGGCCGCGTCCCGCCGTCGTCGGCGATCCCGGTGCAGCGCGCCAGGACCGCCTCCGGCGCGCCCTTGGTGGCCGCCATCCAGCCGCTGCCCCGCCGGTCGACGGTGGTCATCAGGCGGCGGGTCGGGTCGAAGTGGAAGAGCCGCCCGCGGGCTGCGGTGCGCGCGCCGAGCGGCGCGTCCGCGCCGGCGGCTCGGGCCGCCTCGAGGATCGCCAGCTCGGTCGGGTCGCCGCCACCGTCGAGGCTCGCCGTCGTGCAGCTCGCGGCGACGCCGAGCAGCGCGTCCTCCCCCGCCGGCCCACGCGGGCTCCAGCGCTCGACGACCCGCATCCGGTTGCGGGTCAGCGTGCCCGTCTTGTCCGTGCAGATGACGTCGGTGGCGCCGAGCGTCTCGACCCCGCCGAGCCGCTTCACCAGCGCGCCCTGACGTGCCAGCTGGCGCACCCCGGCGGCGAGCGCCAGGGTGATCGTCGGCAGCAGGCCCTCGGGGACGTTCGCCACCAGGAGGCCGATCGCGACGACCACCGCATCGGTCAACGACAGGCCGGCGACGAGGGTGCCGAGGGGCACGAAGGCGACGCCGACCACGAGCGCGATCAGCGCGATGAGCCACGCGACCCGTCGAACCTGCTGCTGGAGCGGGCTCTCGGCCACGGTGACGTGCTCGGAGAGCGCGGCGATCCGCCCGATCTCGGTCTGCATCCCGGTCGCGAAGACGACGGCGGTCGCCTCGCCGCCGGTCGCGCTGGTGCCGCTGAACACGAGGTCCGGCTGGGCGACGAGCGGGCCGCGCGCCGGCGCGGCGTCCGCGCTGCGCAGGACCGTCTGCGACTCGCCGGTCAGGGCGGAGACGTCGCACTCCAGCGCGCCCTCCAGCAGCCGCGCATCGGCGCTGATCCGGTCGCCCTCCTGCACCACCAGCAGATCGCCCGGGACGATCGTGGTGGCGTCGACCATGACCGCCCGGCCGTCCCGGATCACCCGCGCCTGCGGGGGCAGGTACTCGCGGAGCGCCTCGAGCGCGTGCACCGCCTGGCGCTCCTGCCAGAACGCGAGGGCGGCGTTGAGCACGATCACCCCGGCGATCGCGACCGTCAGCACCGTCGTCCCCGTCAGCTGCGAGAGCAGCGCGGCGGCGGCGAGCAGCAGCGCGAGCGGATGCGTGAACTGCGCGGCGAGCTGCCGCGGCCACTCCGCGCCGCCCCGGCGGACCAGTGCGTTCGCCCCGTAGGCGTCGAGGCGCCGACGCGCCTCGCTGCTCGTCAGGCCGCTCGACGAGGTGCCCAGGTCGCGGAGCAGCGCGGCGGCCGGCTCGGTGGGGTCGCGCGCCGCCGGTGGCGTGGGAGCGATGGCCATCGACGGCGCTCCCGCCCCGTCAGGCCTGATCGCCGGGCGTCGGCGTGATCTCGATCGCCGGCGGCGTCGCCTCGCCGGTCAGCGGGACGACGATCGTGACGACTCCGTCCTTCGTGGTCGCGTCGACGTGGTGGACGTCGGCCTCCCGGGGGAGCGCGACGGTGCGCTGGAACGCGCCGCGGCGCCGCTCCCGCCGGACGTAGCCGTCGACGTCCTCCTCGGTCTCCGCCTCGTGCTCGCCGCGGATGGAGAGCGTGCCGTCCTGGATCGTGATCTTCACGTCCTCGGCCGCGACGCCGGGCAGGTCGGCGGTGACGCGCAGCTCGTCGTCGTCGCGGCGGACGTCGATCGCGGGCGCCCAGCGCGCGTCCCCCGCGCTGGCCCCGAGCAGCTCGTCGATCAGGTGGTCGAAGCGGGCGCGGGCGTCGGCGACGTCGGTGAACGGACGGCGGATGATGGTGGTCACGGTGGTCTCCTCTCGGGCGTGGTTCCGGACAGGACGACGGTCGCACCCGGCGCCGCGTCGGCCATCCGCTCCAAGTCCGCGGCCGGGTCCGTAGTCCGCCCGCGACGACCGCGGCTCGGGCCCGCCGCGTGGACGACCGGCGCCGTGGCGACCGCGATCGGCGAGCCCTCGTCCCGGTCGTCCGGGCGACCGCGCGCCGGCGCGCGGATCAGGCGCCGCACGCCGCGCGCGCCGTCCACGAGCGCGGCCGGTCGTGCAGCAGGCCCGCCGCCCGCGCCTCGCGTTCCAGGCCCTCGCGATGGCACGGATCGGCGACGGCGATCAGCGCCGCCGCCCGCTCGGCGATCGTCCGGCCGCGCAACGACGCGACGCCCCACTCGGTGACGACGTGGTCGACCGCGTTGCGCGACGTGGTGACGCAGGAGCCCGGCGTCAGGCTCGGACGGATGCGGCTGCGGCCGTCCGAGGTCGTCGAGCGCAGGACCACGAAGGCCGCCCCGTGGTCCGCCCACAGCGCCCCGAGCGCGAAGTCCGCCTGGCCCCCGCTGCCCGACCACGGACGACCCGCGACCGTCTCCGACGCGCACTGGCCCAGCAGGTCGACCTCGGTCGTCGCGTTGATCGACACGACGTGGTCCTCGCGGGCGATCGTCCGCGGATCGTTGACCCAGTCGACCGGCTCCAGCGCCACCCCGGGGTGGCCGTCGAGCCAGCGGTGGAAGCGATCGGAGCCGAGCGCGAAGGTCGCGACGGCCAGCCCGGGATGCAGCCGCTTGCGAGCGCCCGTGAGGACCCCGTGCTCGATGAGCTCCATCGCGCCGTCGCTCAGCAGCTCGCTGTGGAGGCCCAGGTCGCGGTGCCCGCGGAGCGCGCGACAGACGGCGTCGGGGACGTGCCCGACGCCGATCTGGATCGTCGCGCCGTTCGGGACCCGCTCCGCGACGGCGGCGCCGATCGCCTGGTCGCGCGGGTCGCCGGGCGGCGGCGGCTCGACCGGGGTCAGCGGCCTCGCCGACCGGTACCACCCCGCGACGTCCGTCAGCCGCACCCGGTGGCTGCCCCCCACCCGCGGCATCCGCTCGTCGACCTCGAGGAACAGCGGGGCGTCGCGGCGCAGCGCCGCGACGTACTCCGCGTTCGTGCCCAGCGTGCACCAGCCGTCGGCGTCGGGCGGGCTGGCCGTCGCCAGCAGCAGCGAGCAGCGCGTCCGCTCGCGCAGGAGCTGCGGGAGCCGCGAGAAGTCGACCGGCACCACGTCGCAGCGTCCGGCCCAGGCCGCCGACCGCGTGGCGGCGGTCAGGAAGTAGCTGACGTGCCGCAGGTGCTCCCCGCAGGCCCCCTCGATGTGGGGGCGGGGGCGCATCGCGTGCATCTGGTGGATCCGGACGCCGTCGAGGCGCCGGTGCTCGCGCTCGAGCGCGTCGATCGCGGCCGCCGGCTCGCCGTTGGCCATCGCCACCACCAGGTCGTCGCCCGGGCGAACCAGGTCGAGGACGTCCTCGGGGCGACCTTCGCGGACGGACATGGCCGACACGGTCGGCGCTGCGCGTCGCGCGCGCATCCGCCCTTCCTCCGGCGAGGGCCGCGGCGAACCACGGAGCCGGACCGGCGCGAGACCGACCGCCGGCGTGCGGCCGTCCGACGGCGACGGCGCGGACCCGTGCCCGTTCGCTCACCAGCCGTCGTCCGTAGAACCCCGCGACCACGATCGTGGCGGGCCCGGATGGCCCGCCGGCCGGTGCGCGCGACGCTGGACCAGCCTTCCGAGCGGCGCCATGACCCTCCTCGTCCTCCACCCCGGCCCGCACGGCCGCGTGCACCCGATCGCCCGGCGCGCCACCCGCGCGCACGGCACCCCGACCGCCGCGTCGCAGGACCTCGCCCGCCCCGCACCGGAGGCGGCCGACGGCGTCGCCGCCTGGGTCGCGGTCCCCGGGGCCATGGTCCGATGACGTCCGCGGGCGAGGACGGCACCCTCCAGGCCCAGCACACCGCGGCGGCGATCCGCGCCCGTCTGGCCGACGGGCACCGGCCGAGCGTGCTGCGCGACGCGATCTACGGCGCGATCGACGGCACCGTCACGACCTTCGCCGTCGTCGCGGGCGTGGCCGGCGCCCAGCTCCCCGAGCGGGTCGTGATCGTGCTCGGCGCGGCCAACCTGCTGGCCGACGGGTTCAGCATGGCGATCAGCAGCTTCCTCGGCACGCGCGCCGAGGCCCAGCAGCAGGACCGCGCGCGCCGCGAGGAGGAGCGCCAGATCGACCTGGTCCCGGACGGCGAGCGCGAGGAGGTCCGGCAGATCCTCGCGGCGAAGGGCTTCGCGGGCGCGCAGCTCGAGGACGCGGTGGCCGTCCTCACGCGCGACCGCCGGGTCTGGATCGACACGATGATGCGCGAGGAGCTCGGCTTCGCCGACGGCTCGCCGTCGCCGCTGCGGGCCGCCGCGGCGACGATGGCGGCGTTCCTCGTGGTCGGCTTCCTCCCGCTGGCCGTCTACGTCGCCGACCTGGCCGTCCCCGGCCGGATCCCGGCACCGTTCGCCTGGAGCGCGGCGTCGACCGCCCTCGGGTTCCTCGTCGTCGGCGCCCTCAAGGCGGGCGTCGTCGGCCAGCGCCGCGTGCGCGGCGCGCTCGAGACGCTGGCCGTCGGCGGTGCCGCGGCCGCGCTCGCGTTCGCCGTCGGCGTCCTGCTCCAGGGCGTCGGCTGAGGTCCGGCCGGCGCCCGGCGCCGTCCTCGGTCCACGCCGAGCACCGCCTACGGCCTCGCGCGGGTCCTCCGTCAGCCGCGTGACGTGCCGGCGTCGTCCAGCAGGCCGTGATCGAGCGCGTACCGCACGAGCTCGGCCCGACTCGAGCGCCG
>JALRCL010000894.1 GCA_023268575.1 Patulibacter sp. | reverse complement strand
ATTTGACTTTCAAGGCTCTGTCGCTGCTGTTAACGAGATGGAGAGTCTCTCTGGATGGATAAGCCTTATCGCAGCAATTCACGGGCCGCAAGAATCTTGGCGTGGGCAGGTCGAACGCGACCGACAGGCCGGTCTGGCCCTTGGCGAGGTTCGAGCGGTACAGCTCGTTGGACGCCTTCGCCGTCGAGTGACCGGCGTAGGTCCGCATGAGCCACGGACGATCGGGCTGCGGCAGGCGGTGCTCGCTCATCCCCGGGAGTGTACGACCGGCCGTCCGATCGGGGGGCGATGCGCGGACGTCCGCGCACCTCGACGCGGTGTCCGCCCTACCGCAAGTAGCGAATCGGTCGCGACGGCCCACCGGCGGGGGCGCGCGCCCACCGGTCGCGAGCGCCCGGCCATCCCTCCGCCACGACCGGATCCCGTCGGGCTCCCAGCCGAGTTCTCTAGGGTCGTCGGGGTGAGCTCCGACCTGCCCCGCACCATCGATCTCATGCACCTGGGCAAGCCCAAGGCGATGGGCGCCCACTGGTTCGACGGCCACATCATCGACCCCGGCGCCGAGAGCTCGGTGGAGCGCCTGCTCGAGGGCCTCGAGGGCGAGGAGCCCCGGCGGGTCCTGCTGACGCACATCCACTTCGACCACGCCGGCGCGGCGGGGGCGCTGGTGCAGCGGTTCCCGAACCTCGAGGTCTGGGTCCACGAGCGCGGGGCGAAGCACATGATCGACCCGACGCGGCTGGTGGCCAGCGCGCGGAAGGTCTTCGGCGACTACTTCGACATGCTCTGGGGCGAGGTCGTCCCGGTGCCGGAGCAGAACATCCGGGTGCTGCGCGGCGGCGAGGCGATCGACGGCTGGCGCGTGGCGTACACGCCCGGGCACGCCCAGCACCACGTCTGCTACTTCCACGAGGACACCGGGGTCGCCTACACCGGCGACGTCACCGGCATCCGGATCGACGGCGGACCGGCGCTGCCCCCGACGCCGCCGCCGGACATCGACCCGCCGCTCTGGCACGCGTCGCTGGACACCGTCGCGTCGTGGAACCCGCGCGCGCTGGCGTTCATGCACTTCGGCGTGACCGTCGGCGACGCCGAGGAGCAGATCGCCGGCATGCACGACGCGCTGGACGAGTTCGCCCGCGCGGCCCGCACGACCGACGCGATGGGCATGGCCGACTGGATCCGCGCGTGGGTGCTCGAGCGCGCCGGCGAGGAGGGCCTGCCGACGTACTACGCCGCCGGCCCCTTCGAGGGGCTCTGGGCCGGTCTGGACCGGTACTGGAAGCAGGTCGCCAAGCGCCGCGACGGCGAGGCGTAGCCCGGCCGCGGGTCGGGGCGGGGCCACGCATCGGTTGGGGCACCGACGGCGCGCCCCTGCCGAGGCTCAGGCCTCGCCGACGTACACGATCTCGGGCTCCACCACGACCTCGCTGCGCAGGCTGTTGGCGATATAGCACTCGCGGTGCGCGAGGTCCACGAGCTTGCGCAGCCGCTCCTCGGCGGGGCGCCCGCGGACGGTGATCGTCGGGCGCAGGACGATCCGCTCGACGAACGTGCCGCGCGGGCGCTCGGGCATCGCGCCGACGGCGTGGTCGACGTAGGCGACGACGTCGATCCGCGCACGCGCGGCGACCGCGAGGAACGCGAGCAGCTGGCAGGACGCCGCGGCCGCGACGAGCAGCCGCTCGGGGTCCAGCTCGGCCGGGTCGCCTCGGAACGCCGGGTCGCTGGACAGCGTCAGCAGCTCGTCGACCGGCGGGCAGCGGACGCGGTGCGAGCGGTCGTAGGCGTCGTAGCCCGCGCCGGTCGAGCCGGTCCAGTGCAGCTCGGCGTCGTAGCGGTGGACGTGGGGGAGGTCCTCGGCCATCGCGGCAGAGGATCGAGGACCCCGTCCCGGCGGTCAACGGGTCGCCGGGCCCGCGCGCTCAGCGGCGACCGACGAGCCGGAAGGTCGCCTCCCACCTCCAGGTCGCCCTCGTGTCCCCGGACGAGGTGAGGCTCGTCGTCCGCGACGAGCTGCTGCGCGAGGGCCAGGCCCCGGTGAACGTCCGGCTGCCGCGGATCGTGAACTGCTTCGTCCCGCGGAACCGCGACGGCGAGGCCGACGCCAGCACGTCCATGAGCGAGGGCGAGGCGCCGTCCTTCCAGGTCGGGGCCGCAGAGGGGCCGTCCGGACACGCACCGTCGGGGGAGCCGAGCACGATCGAGGGCGCCACCTGCTTCGTGCCGCGCCAGGCGAAGGAGACCTCCTCCCGCACGCTCCGGCGCCCGCAGCCGTCGTCGTCGGCGGTGCGGTCGGGGTTGCCGCCCTTCCACGGGCCGCCGTACGTCGTCCGCAGCGAGCCGGCGCGAACCGTCTCGCCGACGAGCGGCACCGGGTCGGCGTCGGCGCCGATGACCGGGGGACGCTTCCCGGATCCGCCCAGCACCGTCAGCCGGTGGGGGCGGCGCGTGCACAGCGTCGTCCTCGTCGAGCCCTGGCCGGTCTCCTCGCGGGTGCAGAGCGCTCC
>JALRCL010000690.1 GCA_023268575.1 Patulibacter sp. | reverse complement strand
CGAGCAGGGTGGCAAGCAGCTGCTGCGGATGTCGATGGAGCTCGGCGGCAACGCGCCGTTCGTCGTCTTCGAGGACGCGGACGTCGACGCCGCCCTCGAGGGCGCGAAGATCGCGAAGTTCCGCAACGGCGGGCAGGCATGCACGGCGGCCAACCGGTTCCTCGTCCACGAGGCGGTCGCGGAGCGGTTCTCGCAGGGCCTCGCGGAGATCGCCGACGGCCTGAAGCTCGGCCCGGGCACCGACCCGGACACGACGCTCGGCCCGCTCGTCGACGACGACGCCGTCGAGAAGGTCCGCGAGCTCGTCGACGATGCGACGGAGCGTGGCGCCACGGTGCTCGCCGGCGGCTGCGAGAAGGCCGACGGCCGCTACTTCCCCGCGACGGTCCTCGGCGGCGTGCCGGCCGACGCGCGGATCCTCCACGAGGAGGTCTTCGGACCGGTCGCGCCGATCATCACCTTCTCCAGCGAGGAGGAGGCGCTGCGCCTGGCCAACGACACGGAGTACGGCCTCGTCGCCTACTTCTACACCGAGGATCTCGCCCGGACGCTGCGCGTGTCGCGGCAGCTCGAGGTCGGGATGGTCGGGGTGAACGTCGGCCTCGTGTCGAACCCGAGCTCGCCGTTCGGTGGCGTGAAGGACTCGGGCTTCGGCCGCGAGGGTGGGCCGGAGGGCTTCGACGAGTACCTGCAGTACCGCTACGTGGCGATCCCGGATCCGCGCGACTGACGCCGCTGGCCGGCCGTCGCGCGCGGAGCGCCGGCCGGCCGTGCGAGTCGGCGAGGCCGAGCGGACGCCGCCGAGGGCTCAGGCCGGCGCGGGCGGCGCCGGCCGGCCGCGGGTGACGAGCCAGCCCGCGATCGCCGCGCAGGGGTACATCGCGATCGCGTAGACCGCCGCCGGGATCGCGAGCTCGCTGCTGCCCAGCACGCTCGTGGCGACGGCGATCGCGAGTGCCGCGTTGTGCATGCCGATCTCCATCGCGCAGGCCACCGCCTGGCGGTCGCCGACGCCCGCCAGCCGCGGGACCCCGTAGCCCACGGCGAGGCTGATCGCGCAGAAGAGCAGCGCGACCGGGCCGACCGCCGGCAGCTCGTCGAGGACCCGGTCGTGCTCAGCGATCGCGGTGCCGATGATCGCGAGCACGAGGACCGCGACCGAGAACCGCCGGACGGGCCGGTCGGCGGCGATCGCGAGCGCGGGGCGCCGCGCGCGGACGAGCATCCCGAGCGTCACCGGGACGAGGACGATCGCGAAGACCTGGAGGACCTTGCCGAACTGCAGCCCGATGTCGCCGTCGGCGCCGGACGGGTCGAAGTGCCCGATCGCCAGGCCGACGACGACCGGCAGCGACACGATCGCCAGCACGGAGTTCACTGCGGTGAGCGTGATGTTCAGCGCCACGTCGCCGCGGAAGAGGTGGCTGAAGAGGTTCGCCGTCGTGCCGCCCGGCGACGCGGCGAGCAGGAGCATGCCGACCGCGAGCTCGGCCGAGAGGCCGAACGCGAGGACGAGGCCGAGGCAGGCCGGCGGCAGCAGGAGCAGCTGGCAGGCGAGGGCGACGAGGACGGCGCGCGGCTGCTGTGCGACGCGTCGGAAGTCGGCGAGCGTCAGCGCCAGGCCGAGTCCGAGCATGACGATGCCCAGGGCGACGGGCAGGAGGATCGTGGCGGCTCCGGACTCCAAGGTTTCACCAGCGTAACCGAGCGGCGGCGCGCCAGGTGATCGCGTGCGGGGCGCCGTTGCGCGTCCGCGGCCGCCGCGCGGGCGGGCCCGTCGCGGCTGGTACCGTGGCCGCGATCGCCCCCCCCCCCCC
>JALRCL010000669.1 GCA_023268575.1 Patulibacter sp. | reverse complement strand
GGATGCCCCGCCCGCGACTCGGCGGCCGCCGGCAGCACGACCGGCGCGCCGGTCGTGTCGGCCGCGCGCACCGCGTAGCCGTCCATCGCGGAGTTGTCGAACGGCGGCAGGCTCAGCGGGACGACGAGGTCCTCCGCGAGGACCCGGCCCGTCGCGGCGGCCAGCGGGACGCGCTCGACCGCGGTCGGGTGCGCGGCGCCGATCGCGATCGCGAGGGCGCGGGCATCGGCGACGGTCGTGCTCCCGGCGCGGCGGGTGGGGTCCACGGTCGGCATTGCGTTCGACCCTAGTCGAGTTCCCCACGCGGACCTCCGGGGTGCGGAGGCCCCGTTCCGGGGGTCGATGGGCGGCGGTCCTCGCCGCGCCGGGCGATGCGAGACTGGCGCCGATGGAGGCGCGCGTGGCGGTGATCCTCGCCGGTGGCCGATCCCGCCGGATGGGGACGCCGAAGGCCGGCGTCCTGCTCGACGGGCGGCCGCTGCTGGAGCACGCCGTCGCCGCCGCGACGGGGGCGGGCCTGCGCCCGGTCGTCCTGGCGAAGGACGACAGCCCGCTGCCGGCGGTTGCGGTCGAGCGCTGGAGCGAGCCGGCGGCTCCGCGCCACCCGCTGACGGGGGTCGCCGCCGCCCTGCGGCGCGCGGGGGCGCCGGTCGTCGTCCTGCCGGTCGACCTGCCCGGGGTGCCGGCCGGCCTGCTCGCCGCGCTCGCCGCGCGGTCCGAGCCGCTCGTCGTCGTGCGCGGCGCCGGCCGGCTGCACCCGCTGCTCGGCCGCTTCGGCCCGGAGCACGCCGACGCGCTGCAGCGCGCGGCCGACGCCGGGGCGCCCGTCGTGGCGACCGTCGAGGCGCTCGGTGCGGCCGTCCTGGGCGACGCCGAGCTGCGCGTCCACGGCGATCCCGCCGTCCTCCTGCGCAACGTCAACCGCCCCGAGGACCTGCCTGCGGGCTGACCCGGCGGGCGGCGCGGCGCGCGGCGTTCCCACCGCGGCGGCGCGACGTGCGAGGCTCGCCGCATGCGCGAGCCGACCGCGGCGATCCCGGGCGTCGACCTCGACCGGCTGGCCGCGTGGCTGCGCGACAGCGGGACGAGCGACGCGCCGATCGAGGACGTGCGCCCCGTCGGCGGCGGCACGCAGAACATCATGGTCGCCTTCCGCTCCGGCGCGCTCGACGTCGTGCTGCGGCGTGGCCCGCTGCACCCCCGCGAGCGCACGAACGATGCGCTGCGACGCGAGATGCGCCTGCTCCGCGCGCTCGCCCCGACGCCGGTGCCCCACCCGCGGATCGTCGCGACGTGCGCGGACCCCGACGTCCTCGGCGGCTCGGTCTTCCACCTCGCCGAGCGGGTCGAGGGACGCAACCCGGCGCTCGGCCTGCCCGACGGCGTCGCCGACGATGCGGCCGCGCGCCACGCGATGGGCTGCTCGATGGTCGACGCGCTGGCGACCCTCGCGCTCGTCGACCACGAGGCGGTCGGGCTGGGCGACTTCGGCCGGCCGGCGGGGTTCCTCGAGCGCCAGGTCCCCCGCTGGCGCGGCGAGCTGGCGCGCTACGCCGAGCTGACCGGCGACCCGGATCACGGCCTGCCCGGGGTCGAGGCGGTCGCGGCCTGGCTCGAGCGCCACCGGCCCGCGACGTTCGTCCCGGGCGTCATGCACGGCGACTACCACCTCGCGAACGTCATGTTCCGTCCCGACGCGCCCGCCGTGGCGGCGATCGTCGACTGGGAGATGGCGACGGTCGGGGACCCGCTGCTCGACCTCGGCTGGATGCTCGTCACGTGGCCGGAGCCCGGCCGTCCGGCGCTCCTGGCCGGGGAGCTGGCGGCGCTCGGGGGCTTGCCTGACCGTGGCGAGCTCGCCGACCGCTATGCCGCGCGGACCGGGCGGGACCTCGCGGACCTCGACTGGTACGTCGCGCTCGCCGGGTTCAAGCTCGCGGTGATCCTCGAGGGGACCTGCGCCCGGGCGCGCGCCGGTCGGGCCGACGCGGCGATCGGCGCCCAGCTGCACGACGCGGCGGTCGAGATCCTCGATCGGGCCGCGAGCGTCGTCGCGCGCTGACCGGGCCGGTCGTCCGCCGCTCGCGCGGCGTGGGTAATCGCGGTGCCGGGCGGGTACCGCATCGGTGGACGGGCCTCGCGCACCGTGCCCCACCCGACCGATCCGAGCTCCCGCATGTCGCTGCCCCCCGATCCCGAGCACGTCCGCCTCGTCGAGCTGCGCGCGGCGATGGACGCCCTCGAGGACCACGTGACGCTCGTGGACCGCGACGGGCGCGTCGTGCACGTGAACGCGGCGTGGCGGGCCTTCGCCCGGCGCAACGCGTGGACCGGCGTGGAGTGGGAGGGCGCGGACTACCTCGCGGTCTGCGACGCCGGCGATCCGGACGCCCGGGCCGTCGCCGACGGGCTGCGCGAGGTGCTCGACGGACGCCGGCGGGAGTTCGCGATCGAGTACGCCTGCCACGCGCCCGACGAGCTGCGCTGGTTCTCGTTGCGGATCGCCGGCCTGCCGCCGGCCAGCGGCGCGGCGGCGGTCCTCAACCACCGGGACGTCACGGAGGAGCATCTGGATCGGCTCGAGCGCGAGCGGACCGGCGCGACGGACCCGGCCCAGGCCCAGGGCGCCCGGGCCCGCGGCCGCGACGCGCTGCAGGAGCGGGCCGAGCAGCTCGCGGTGCTGGACCGCACGGTCGGCGCGCTGCTGCTCGAGCTGCCCAGCGAGGCGGTGGCCGGCACGGGCGAGCCCCACGTCCGGGAGGCGCTGGGCGTCCTGGAGCAGCTCTTCCTGCCCCCGAACGTCACCGGCCGGTGGTCCGAGCGCCGCCTGCTCGTCCTGTTGCCGGGCCTCGACGGCGAGCAGCTGACCCGGGCCGCGCGGACCGTCGGCGACGCGCTGCGGATCCGCCTGCCGCACGCGATCGTCGATCCGCTCGTCATCCGCGGCGGGCACCTGCGGACCGACCTCCCCGCCGACGAGGCGCTGCGCCGCCTGGCGCACGAGCTGCCGGCGTGGCGCCTGACGGCGGACGCGCCGCCTCGGCCCGCTCGGGTGGACGCGCGCCCGCCCGCGGTCACCTGACGGGCGCGGAGGCGGCCCGGGGTCGCGGAGCGCGCCGGATACCCTGGAGGAGCGCCGACCCGAGCGACCCCGGCGCCCGCCTCGATGACCGCAGAACCCTCCGCCCTGCCGCGCGTCGCGGTGATCATGGGCTCCGACTCCGACTGGCCCGTCATGGAGGCCGCGGTCGAGGCGCTGAAGGAGCTCG
>JALRCL010000553.1 GCA_023268575.1 Patulibacter sp. | reverse complement strand
GACGCGTTCGCGGACCGGGGCGACGCCCGCCTCGGCGGCCCCGACGTCGCGTTCGTCCAGGTCGGCCAGCAGGCGTCGGAGGACCTCGCGGGCAGCGAGCTGCTCGCCCTGCCGGTGCTCGCCCTGCTGACGTTCCTCTTCTTCCGGGGCATCGCCGCCGCGCTGCCGCTGGCCATCGGCGGCCTCACGGTGCTCGCGACGTTCGCGCTGCTGCGGCTGGTGAATCTCGGCATCGACCTCTCCCCCTTCGCGCTGAACCTCGTCATCGCCGCGGGACTCGGGCTGGCGATCGACTACAGCCTGTTCCTCGTCTCGCGCTTCCGGGAGGAGCTCGGCGATGACCGGCCGATCCCCGACGCGGTCCGACGGACGATGGCGACCGCCGGACGGACCGTCGTGTTCAGCTCCGTGACGGTCGCCGCGGCGCTCGCGTGCCTCTGCGTCTTCCCGCTGCCGTTCCTGCAGTCGATGGGGATCGGCGGCGCGCTCGTGTCGCTCGTCGCGGCGGCCTCGTCGCTCGCGGTCCTGCCCGCGCTGTTCGTCCTGCTCGGCCGGCGGCTGGGCAAGGTCCGACCGCTGCCGGAGGGCCAGGGCCGCTGGCACCGGCTCGCCGCGGCGGTCATGCGCCGCCCCGGCCGCTTCGCGATCGTCGCCGCGGTCGTGATGCTCGTCCTCGCCGCCCCGGCGCTGCGCACGACCTGGACGGGCGTCGACGCGTCGATCCTGCCCGAGAGCAAGAGCGCCCGCGTCGTGGCGGACGCGATGGCCCGCGAGTTCCCGGCGGTCACGTCGAACCCGATCACCGTCGCCGTGACCGCGCCCCCGCAGGACCGGGCGCGCGTGGAGGCCTACGCGACCACGCTCGCGCGGATCCCCGGCGTCGAGCGCGTCGCGGCGCCGCGCGCGGTGGGCCCCGAGCTGTGGCAGGTCGACGCGACGGCGCGCGGCAGCGCGATCTCCGACGAGGCGATGCGGACGGTGCAGCGGATCCGCGACGCCGCCGGGGACCAGCGCGTGCTCGTCGGCGGCGCGTCGGCCGCGCAGCTGGACCAGCGCGACGCGATCAGCCGGATGCTGCCGCTCGCCGCGGGGTTGCTGCTCGCCGCGACGCTCTCGATCCTCTGGCTCATGACCGGGTCGGTGCTGCTGCCGATCAAGGCGCTCCTCATGAACGTCCTGACGACGGCGGCGGCGACCGGGATCCTCGTCTGGGTCTTCCAGGACGGGCGGTTCGAGGACCTGCTCGGGTACCGCAGCCAGGGCGGGATCGAGCAGACGGACTACCTCGTGCTCGTCGCGATCGCCTTCGGGCTCTCCACCGACTACGGGGTCTTCCTGCTGACCCGGATCAAGGAGGCGCGCGACGCCCGGATCGCCCGCGGCGCCGGTCCGGAGCTCGAGCGGGAGGCGGTCGCCGTCGGCATCCAGCGGACCGGGGCGATCGTCTCGGCCGCCGCCATCCTGCTCGCCGTCGCCCTCGGCGCGTTCCTCACCTCCGACGTCGTCTTCCTCCAGCAGCTCGGCCTCGGCGCGGCGGCGGCGGTCCTGCTCGACGCGTTCATCGTCCGGACGCTGCTCGTGCCGTCGCTCATGGCGCTGCTCGGTCGCTGGAACTGGTGGTCGCCGCGGGCGCTGCAGCGGCTGCACGCGCGGATCGGGATCAACGAGGGACCGCCCCCGGAGCCCGCGCGACCGGCGGCCGCGGGCCCCGCGCCGGGCACCCCGGCCGACGTGCCGCGGTAGCGACCAGGGCGCTCTGGGTACGGAGCACGGTCAGGTCCTCCCCCGGATCCGCCTCGTCCTCCGCCCCCGGAGCCCCCCAATGAGCGCGCTGAGCAAGAAGCCGATCGCCCTCTCGATCGCCGACACCGAGAACCCGGAGCACCAGCTCAACCGGGTGATGGGACCGGGACGCCTGACGCTCTTCGGGGTCGGCGTCATCGTCGGGACCGGGATCTTCGTCCTCACCGGCGTCGCCGCGGCCGAGAAGGCCGGACCGGCCGCGCCGCTGTCGTTCGTCGTCGCGGCGATCGCCTGCGGCCTCGCCGCCCTCTGCTACGCCGAGTTCGCCTCGAGCGTCCCGGTCGCCGGCTCGGCCTACACGTACTCCTACACCTCGCTGGGCGAGCTGTTCGCGTGGATCATCGGCTGGGACCTCATCCTCGAGTTCGCCTTCGGCGCGGCGACCGTGGCGAAGGGCTGGTCGGGGTACTTCACGACCCTCATGGAGGACATCGGCATCACGTTGCCGAGCTCGATCGCCGGCGAGGCGGCCGACTTCAACGTGCCGGCGGTCGCGATCGTCGCCTTCGTCGCCTGGGTCCTCATCCGCGGCATCCAGGAGAGCTCGCGCCTGAACGTCGTCGTCACGACGCTGAAGCTCGCGGTGGTCGCGCTCGTCATCGGCCTCGGCATCGCCTACATCGACGTCGACAACTGGAAGCCGTTCATCCCCTCCTCCTTTCAGGCTCCTCACAACAACCTGCGTGAGACCTTTCCGACGGTTATGCTGCCTTCACACCCAAGAACTCTTCGATTTCCTT
>JALRCL010000436.1 GCA_023268575.1 Patulibacter sp. | reverse complement strand
CGCCCAAGCCTTGACATAGGAGAGTCAGCGGGTCAGCCGGTACCGGTCGACCCGCGCGTCGTAGCGCGTGCAGCGGTAGCCGTAGCGTCGGTACTGGCGGTCGTACCGGCGCGCGCAGAACTGGCCGGCGCGGAGGCACTTCGAGGCGCCGCCGATCGTCGCCGACGTGTAGCCGCTCGAGCACGATTTCGCGGCGGCGACCTGGGGAGCGAGGGGGCCGATCGCGGCCGGGCCGATCGCGGGCGCGGCCGACAGCAGCGCGGCGGACGCGGCTACCGAGAGGACCCAGCGGCGGGCGGAGGATGAACGTCGAGTGATCATGGCCCACCCTCCCAACCGGCCCGGCGCACGTCAAACCGGCGCCGGCGCTGAGCGATGCCCCGTCCCCCGGCGGCGCTCGCCTGCTGGTCCTGGCGGCCGCTCCGGCCGCGGGGCCGGCGCGGCGGTCAGGCCTTCGCGCAGACGCGGAAGGTGCGCGTCCGGCGCACGGCCTTGCCGGTGCGCGTGGTGCCGCGGGCGACGAGCCGCACGGTCCGCCCGGCCCGGGCTCGCAGGTCGACCGTGACGGTCAGCCGGCCGCTGCGCCGACGGACGGCCGTGCGCCGGCCGGCGACGGTCGCGGTGGCCCGGCGCCACGAGCGGGGCAGGCGCACCGTCGTGCGCTGAGCCGCCATGCAGCGCGTCGACGCGCCGCCACCGCTGCCGGTGCCCGGGCCGCTGCCGTCGCTGGAGCCTCCGTCGCCCGTCGGCGTCTCGCCGTCGGGGCGGTGCTGGGAGGCGCAGCCGGCCACGGTGGCGTAGCAGCGCAGCGCGGGCTCCGTCTTCACGAGGGGGACGCCCGGCACGAGGCTCACGCCGGGCACGGGGACCGAGAGCAGGCCGGGCAGGGCGCTCAGCGGTTGCAGCAGCGTCTGGACGTTCGTGACGTCGACGCCCGGGTGCAGCGGCGCGAGGAAGCAGCTCGTCAGAGGAACGCGCTTCGGGTCGGCCGGCCCGTCGTGCTCCAGGGCGTCCATCGCCAGGGCGTAGGCCGTGCCGCTGACCGTGCCGACGGTGAGGTGCTCGAAGAGGTCGGTCGGGCAGACGTCCTGCGTCGCGACGTTCGTGATCCGCCCGTCGCCGGTGCGCAGCGCGGCGCTCGGCGGCGGCAGCACGACCTCGTCGGTCGCGGAGTAGATGCTCGTGTAGGAGATCCCGTGGAACGTCTCGGCGCCGGAGTTCAGGACCGCGATGAACCGCGAGTCGCTCGCCTGCTGGATCGACGCGGGCGTGCACCCGGCCTGCCGGCAACCGGCGAGGCTCACGAGGGTCGTACCGTGGTTCGACGGCGCGAACCCGATCACGTCGTCGACCATCGCGCGCGTGTCGGGGAAGAAGCGCAGCGCCCAGCGCATCGACATGCCGCCCTGGGAGTGCCCGAGGATCGCGATCCGCCGGCCGCTCTCGGCGTGCATCCGGCGGATCGCGTCGACGAGCAGCTCGCCCGAGACCTGGATGTCGCCGAGCGTGCTGAAGGGGGCGGTGTACGCGCACCAGGGGATCCCGGCGGCGCTCAGGGAGCGCTCCCAGTTCCACGAGTAGTTCTGCTCGGGGGTGACCCCGGTCGCGGGGTTCAGGAGCACGGGCGCGCGCGTCGCCCCGGCCAGCGACCCGCTGCAGCGCAGCTCGGCCCTCGCGGTGAGCGGTGGTCCCGGCCGGTCGGGCGGCGGGATCGGTGCCGCGGCGCCGGCCGCCCCGGCACCGGCCGTCAGCCCGAGGGTCAGGGTCGCGAGGACCGCGACGATCGTGCTCGCTCCGCGGCGCGCCCTCCACATGTCGCGCAGCCTACCCCGGGTCGCGCCCCGCCACAGCGGCCGACGCGCGCCCGGGGACCGGGCCCGGCCTCAGCGCGAGGCGCAGATCCGCAGCCGCGTGCTCCAGCGCCGCACGTCGCCGCCTGCCGTCGTGCCGCGCGCGGAGACCCGGATGACGGCCCGGCCGCCGTCGAGGGTGAGCTCGGCGTGCAGCCGGCCGCGCCGGCGCCGGACCGTCGCCGCGCCGCGCGTCACCCGCACGCTCGCGCGCCGCCAGCCCCGGGGCAACGGGACCGTCGCGCGGCGGGTGGAGCGGCACGCGCGATCCGCGGCGAGCACCCCGTCGTCCTCCCGGTCGCCGCGGATCATCGCCTGGCCCGGGCACCCGGCCGCCGTGGCGTAGCAGCGGATCGGCGGCTCCTCGTGGACGCGCATCTCCGCCGAGCCGGCCGCGACCGCGCCGGCGGCGCTCGCGCGGGTCATCCCCAGGGCGTCGAGCAGGGGGTCGATCATCGTCTGGAGCTTCGCGATGTCGATCCCGGGCTGCGAGGTGAGGTCGCACGCGGCCCGATCGATTCGCGCCGGATCGGCCGGACCCGGATGGTCGAGCGCGTCGTAGGCCGCGGCGTAGGAGATCGGGCTCGTGACGCCGAGCTCGAGGTGGTCGCTCTGGTCCCTCGGGCAGACGAGCTGGGTCGGGAGGTTCGTGATCATCCCCGCGCCGGTGCGCAGCGCGCTCGACGGCGCCGGGCCGTCGTCCGGCGTCACGACGTCGTCGTGGGCGCTGTAGACGTTCGTGTACGAGACGCCCGCGAACGTCTCGGCGCCCGCGTTGAGCGCCGCGATGAACTGCGAGTCGCTCGTCTGCTGGAACATCGCCGGCGAGCAGCCCTGCTTCGCGCACAGCGCGGTGCTCAGGCGCGTGGACCCGTGGTTCGGCGGCGCGAGCGCGATCACGTCGTCGACCATCGCGCGGGTGTCGGGGAAGAACCGCAGCGCCCAGCGCGCGACCATCCCGCCCTGGGAGTGCCCGATGATCGACACGCGGCGTCCGCTCCGCTCGTGGACGCGCCGGATGGCGTCGACGAGCAGCTCGCCCGTGGTCTGGACGTCGTCCTCGCCGTTGCGCGGCGCCGTGACGTCGCACCACGGCACGCCGCGCTGCGTCAGCAGCGGCTCCCAGCTCCAGGAGTAGTTCAGCGCCGGGGTGGCGCCGGTACCCGGGACGAGCAGGACGGGCGACCGGCGCGCGTCCTCGATCCCGGGTGAGCAGTGCAGCAGCGCCGTCGCGGACAGCGCGGGACCCGGGCGGTCCAGCGGTGCGCCGTCCGCGCTCGCCGCGGTCGGCGCGGCCAGCGGTAGCGCCGCCAGCGCGAGCAGCAGCAGCCGGCGCGGCGAGGGCCGGCGGCGCCCTCCGGGCGGCGATGTCCGCCGGCCGCCGGCGGGCGAGCGGCGGTGGGCCGGACGTGGCCGTGCCGTCGCCGGATCCCGCTCCGTCGCTGATCGCGCTGCCGCCCCCGAGCCGTGCATGGCCGATCGATCGCCCGCGCCGCACCGGGCGATGACGAGTCCGCGCGTCGGCCAACGAACGTCCAGCCGCCCGTCTCGGCGTTCGGTCGAGGAGCGGGGCACCGCCGATCGGTCCGACGCCGCGACCCGTCGGCCCACCCGATCTCGACCCGTCGGCCCGTGGATGCGTCCTCGATCCAGGGCAGCGAACTGGGTTCCCCGCGCCACCGGCCTGCGGGCCGCCCGTCCGCGCGGCCATCGGGCGGAGGAGCGCGATACTTCTCGGGTGCCCTCCCCGGCGGATCTCGACCGGCTCGCCGCGCTCGTCGCGGCGGGGGACGTGCTCGTCCTCACCGGCGCCGGGATCTCGACCGACTCGGGGATCCCGGACTACCGCGGGCCCGACGGGACGCGCCGGGTCGCGCCGATGCAGCACCGCGAGTTCGTGGCGTCCGCCGACGCGCGCCGGCGCTACTGGGCCCGGGCGTTCGTGGGCTGGCGCCGGCTCTCGGCGGTCGGACCGAACGCCGGCCACCACGCGGTCGCCGCGCTGCAACGGGCCGGGCTGCTGCGGGCGATCATCACGCAGAACGTCGACGGCCTGCACCAGGCGGCCGGCGCCGCCGACGTGATCGAGCTCCACGGCGCGCTGGCCGACGTCGTCTGCCTGACCTGCCGGGACCGCAGCGACCGGCGGGCGTTGGACGCGCGGATCGCGGCGGAGAACCCGGACTTCCATCCCGACGCGGACGCGATCCGTCCCGACGGGGACGTCCGGCTCGACGACGTCGAGATCGCCGGCTTCCGCACGCCGCGGTGCCTCGTCTGCGGCGCCGACACGCTGAAGCCCGACGTCGTGTTCTTCGGCGACAACGTCCCGCGCGAACGGGTGCAGCGGTGCTTCGCGCTGACCGACGCGGCTCGGGCGCTGCTCGTGCTCGGCTCGTCCCTGCAGGTGTTCTCGGGCTACCGCTTCGTCCGACGGGCCGACGCGCGCGGGATCCCCGTCGGGATCGTCACGCGCGGACCGACCCGCGGCGACCGCGAGGCGACGCTGCGGATCGATGCGCCGCTGGCCGAGGTGCTGCCCCCGCTCGTCGCGCGCCTCGGACTGGACCGGGGCGACAGCGGCGCGTCCCGCGCGGCGAGGCGCGCGATCGCGTCCGCCGGCACCGCCCCGCTCGCGTCGCCGGACGACGTCGCCGCGGACTGAGCGCAGCGGCGACGACGCACGAGGCGCGCTGCGACGCGATCGCCGGTCGGAGGTCCGAGGCCGTGGAGGCCCGGTCCGATCGGCGCCGGCGGCCACCCCGCGTCGTCTGCGCGTCTCAGCGCCGCTTGCGCTTCGCCGTGACGTACGAGCGGAGCGCGGGCTCGCGCTGGACGAGCGAGAGCCCGGGGACCTTGTTCACGCCGGGCGTCGTGGCGGTGTCGGCCGCGTCGGTGGCGCTGAGGAGCTGGCTGTACGTCTCGGGGCTGCGCAGGTCGACGCCGGGCTGGTAGGTCTGCGAGCAGACCGAGCGCGCGACGGCGCCGGGGTTCGCCGGCCCGTCGCGGTCGAGCGCGTCGATCGCCAGGGCGTAGGCCGTCGCGCTGACGAGTCCGGCCGACAGGTGATCGGCCTTCTCGGCGGGGCAGACCTGCTGGACGGCGACGTTCGTGATCCGGCCGCGGCCGGTGCGCAGCGCGCTCGTCGGGCGTGCGCCGCTGGCCGGCAGCACGACGGCGTCGGTCGTGCTCCAGATGTTCGTGTAGCTGATGCCGCGGAACGTCTCCGCGCGCGAGTTCACGGCGTCGAGGAAGCGGGAGCCCCGGGCCTGCTGCCAGATCGCCGGCGCGCAGCCCTTGGCCCGGCACTCGGACGTCGGCACGAGCGTCGTCCCGTGCTGCGGCGCGGCGATCGCGATGACGTCGCTGACCTTCGACCGCGTGTCGGGGAAGAACCGCAGCGCCCAGCGGGGGGATAGCCCGCCCTGCGAGTGGCCGAGGATCGCGATCCGGCGCTTGGCGGTCCGCTGGACCCGGCGGATCGCGTCGGCGAGGAGCTCCCCGGTCCGCTGGATGTCCGCGAGCGTCGCCGTGGGCGGCGTCACCGAGCACCACGGGATCCCCGCGGCCGTCAGCGAGCGCTGCCAGTTCCACGAATAGCTCTGCTTGGCGGTCACGCCGGTACCGGGGACGAGCAGGACCGGGGTGCGGGTGGCCCGGGCGACGCCGGGCCCGCAGGTCAGCGCGGCCTTCGCCCGGAGCTTCGGTCCGGCCTGGTCGATCGGCGCCCAGCGCGTGGCCGCCGACGCAGGGGCGGCGAGCAGCGCGACGGCACCGGTGGTGACG
>JALRCL010000320.1 GCA_023268575.1 Patulibacter sp. | reverse complement strand
TCGGCGAAGGCCTGCGTGAGCTCCCCGGTCTGCGCGACGAGCCGCGCGAGCTGCGGGCGCTGCCCGCGCAGGACGTCGTCGAGCTCGGTGACGCGCCCCACGACGCCGGGCAGCTCCCCGAACAGCCGGTTGAGCTGCGGTCCGCGGTCGCCGACGCCACGGCCGATCGACGAGAGGTTCCGCTGGACGGCGGTGCGGGTGCGCGCGTCGAGCCCGGACAGGATCTCGTCGAGCTGGACCGCCTCGCCGGCCTGCTCGACCGACAGGACCCCGTCGCGCGGCAGGCGGCCGGCGCGCGCGTCGCCCGGGTCGAGCTCGAGGTAGTTCTCCCCCACGAGCGTCTTCGTCCGGATCCGGACGCGCGCGTCGCGGTAGAGCGGCCCCTGGTCCGCGTCGACCTCGAAGCGGACGAGGCCGAGGGCGCCCCGGTGCTCGACGTCCCGGACCCGGCCGATCTTCACGCCCGCGCGCCGCACGTCGGCGTTCGGGACGAGCTGGAAGGCGGTCGGCAGCAGCGCCTGCGCCTGCGTCCCGCTCCGGCCGCCGGGCAGGTCGCCGCCGGCCTTCACCCACAGCCAGCCGAAGATCGCCAGGCAGGTCGCGGTGAACAGCGCGATCGCGGCGAGCTTCCCCGCCCGGTGCTCGATCCTCATCGCGTCGCCCCCTTCGTCGTGCAGCTCGGCGCGCGGTGCAGGAGCGGGTCCTTCGCCGTGCCGAGGGTCAGGCCGGGCAGGCCGACGACGAGCTCGCCGCGCGGCCACGCGCCGCTGGTGTCGGAGAACTTGAACACCGACAGCGTCCAGTTGAAGAACTTGCCGATCACGAGCCGGCACGGGACGACGTCGCGCGTCGCCGCGTCGAGGGCCGGCGTCGTCGGCGCGAGCCGCGCGAGCGCGTCCCGCGTGGCCAGCGACGTCGGCGGCAGCGACCGCGCGAGCGGGCGCACGGCGCGGACGGCCGGGCGCAGCGCGCGGGCCGCCGGGGTCGCGTCACCGGAGAGCCGGCGCAGCGCCCCGAGGCCGTCGTCGAGGACGCCCGCCACCGGGACGAGCCGGCGCAGCGCGGGATCCAGGTCGTCCTGCGCCCCGCGCAGGGCGGCGAACGACGAGCGGATCGCGCGCAGCGTGGGCGGGAGCTCGGTGAGGGTCGCGGCCAGCGTCTCGTCGTGCGCGGCCAGCTCGGCGACCGTCCGCTGCCCGTCGCCGATGAGCCGGGTGAGCTGGGTCTGGCGCGCGTTGACGGCCGCGGCGAGGCTCCCGATGTTGTCGACGACCCGCGACACCGCGCGCCGCCGCTGCGTCAGGACGCCGGCGAGGCGGTCGACGCGCCGGAGGAACGGCGCCAGGGCGACGAACGCCCGCCGGAGGTCCTCCCCGTTGCCCCCGATGCCGTCCCCGAAGTCGGAGATCAGCGACGCCAGCCGCGTCCGCGTGTCCCCGTCGAACGTGTTCAGCACCTGCGACACGTCGACCGGCGCCTCGCTGCGCTGCAACGGCAGCACCTGCCCCTTGCCCAACTCCCCC
>JALRCL010000273.1 GCA_023268575.1 Patulibacter sp. | reverse complement strand
GTTCGGCGTCACGACCTCGATGCCCGGCTTGAGCAGGTCGTCCCAGGTCTTGATGTTCTTCGGGTTGCCCTTGCGGGTCACGATCACGACGGTGCTGCCGAACGCCAGGCCCTTGCGGTGGGCGGCGTCGTTCCAGTCCTTGTCGACGATGCCCTTGTCGACGAGGCGCGTGACGTCCGGCTCGACGGAGAAGTTCACGACGTCCGTCTGCAGGCCGGCCTCGACCTTGCGGGACTGGTCGCCCGAGGCGCCGTAGGACTGCGCGAACGTCACGCCCTTGCCGGCCTCGGTCTTCTGGAAGGCCGGGATGACCTTGTCGAAGCCGACCTTCGGCACGGCGTAGGCGACGAGCGAGAGGCGTACGCCGCCCGAGGTCGCCGCGCCGTCCTCGTCGCCCGACGTGCTGTCGCTGGCGCCACCGCAGGCGGCCAGGACCGTCGCCGAGAGGGCCGCCAGGAGGGTCAGGAGGAGGGTGCGTGCACGCATCGCGTCTCGATTCATTCGATTCCCGAGAGGAAATCTCGGATTGCGAGCGCGCATATTACGCATAACCGACCCGCAATGCATGCTTTTACGCCTGGAGGTCGGGCGCGGCGGCCTGGTGCGCGACCCGGCCGCGTCCGAACCGCACCCGCGCCGGGACGCGCGCGCGGCGGGCGGGCGGCGTCCGCCGCGCGCGCCTCAGCGCCCCGCGGGACGCATCCGGTCCAGCCAGGCGGCGATCGCCGCGGCCGTCGGATCGTCCGGTCCGAGCGCCGCAGACGCCGGGCCGACGTCGGCGGCGAAGCGGCGCAGGACCGCGGCGACGCGGCGCTGCGGCTCCGACAGCGCGCCGTCGAACGTCGGGTCCAGCAGGTGCCCGAGCGGATCGACCGCGTGCATCCCGAGGGCGTCGAGCACGATCTCGAGCCGGCGCGCGGCCGGCGCGGTGCCCGCCCGCCCCTCGCCGTCCTCCGGTCGGCGGGTGCTCAGGACGTCGAGCTGGCCCCGCCAGAGCTCCTCGGAGACCGAGTGACGCGAGGGCGAGAGGCTCGTCGCGTACGCCCCGGCGCCCTGCAGCCCGACCGTGCGCTCCAGCACGAGCCGCACGTCGTGCGCGATCCGGTGGAACGTCTCGTCGTTCAGCCCGAAGCCGACGAACAGCATGTGCCGCGTGAGCAGGAGCGACTGGACGATCCCCGCCAGCGCGTTGCGCTCCGCCCCGAACCGCAGGTAGTCCTCGCGCGTGAGGACCACGCCGTGCAGGCGGCCGTCGCGCACCGTCCCGTGGAGCTTTACGATCCACGACCCGTCGGCGGCCCGGCCGTCGAACGGCAGCACCGCGACGGGCCCCGCGCCGGCGGCCGTCCAGGCGCGCTCGAAGAGGTCGTCCCAGTTCGTCGACGCGGCCTCGGTGACCGGCAGCGACGCCAGCAGCTGGTGCTGCAGCGCCACTCGCCGCGCGCGACCGAGCCGCTCGAGCAGGATCTCGGCGAGCCGGCCGGCCCCGAGCCGGGACTGGATGAGGGCCGCGCGGTCCCGGAGGTCCAGCCGGTCCAGCGCCTGGATGCCGTTGGTGCCTTCATAGATCATGGTGATGCGCGCGTCGCGCAGGTACTGCGACGCCGGGAAATGTTCGGTGTAGCCCGACCCGCCATGCACCTGCATGCCCAGCGAGGCGACGTGGAAGCCCTTGTCCGTCAAATAGGCCTTCAGCACCGGCGTCAGCAGGCCCATGTAGTCCTTGGCCTTGGTGGCGACAGCTTCGTCCTCGGACTTCTCCAGGTCGGCCTGGAGCGCGGTCCACAGGATGAAGGCCTGGCCGCCTTCGACGAAGGCCTTGGCCTCCAGCAGCATGCGGCGCACGTCGGGGTGGACCATGATGGAGTCCGCCGGGCCGTCGGGGTTCTTCGGACCCGTCAGGCTGCGGCCCTGCAGGCGGTCGCGGGCGAACTCCACGGCGGCCTGGTAGGCGGCGGTGCCGATGGCCAGGCCCTGCAGGCCGGTGCCCAGGCGGGCCTCGTTCATGACCACGAACATGTTGTTCATGCCGCGGCCTTCCTCGCCGATCAGCCAGCCCTTGGCGCCCTCGTATTGCATGACGGCGGTGGCGTTGCCGTGGATGCCCATCTT
>JALRCL010000212.1 GCA_023268575.1 Patulibacter sp. | reverse complement strand
CACGATGGGGATCAGGCGAGGCCGAGCTCGGTCGCCTTGCCCGTGATCATGATGTCGGCGTCGTCAAGGAGGAGCCCAGCGGCGTCGACCGCCGCGATGGCGTCATCGAGATTCTTCTGCTTGCCGGAATCGAGCGCGGCGGCCACCGCCGGGCGCTCGACGGCGGCGCTCGCGGCGCTGCTGCGCGCCCATGAGCTGCGCCCGCGCGACCAGCGGCCGCTCGTCGGCGCCGCGACCGTGCTCGTCGGCATCGGTCGGGCGCCGGCGGCGCTCGCGCTGCTCGACGCCGCCGCGAAGCGCAAGGCCCCGAAGGGCGCGCCGCTCGGCAGCCCGCGGCGCGCGCTGCTGGCGAACGCCCGCGGCCACGCGCTGCTGGCGCTCGGTCGCTGGAAGGACGCCGATCGGGCGCTGCGCCCGGCGGTCGCGTCGGCGCCGCTGCTGCGCGAGGCGCGCGCGAACCTCGCGCACGCCCAGCTCTGCGCCGGGAACCGGGCCGCCGCGACGCGGACCGCCGCGGCCGCCACCCGTCGCGCGGGCGCGCCGAGCGCGACGACGAGCTCCGATCCCGACAGCGGGGCGCCGGTCGTCGTCCAGGCCGCGACGCCGCTCTGGCTCGACGTGGCGCCGGGCGTCCTGCCGACGCTGCCGACGTGGCGGATCCCGGCGAACGAGGGCGAGGCCCGGGCCCTGCGCGACGCGCTGCGCGCGCAGCACGACGGCGACCTGTCCGCGATCCGCCAGGCGGTCGCCGCCACGAGCGCGGCGTCGCAGGCGTCGCGGCCGGCGCGCCAGGCGCTCTCGGCGGCGGGCACGAGCTACCTCCGCGCCCTCGACGTCGCGTTCGCGCGTCCGGATCGCCAGCCGGGGCTGCGCGAGCGCTGGGAGGCGATGACCGCCCGGTGGCGGGTCCTCAACGGCTTCCAAACGCGCTTCGGCTCCGGGCAGGCCGGGTTCACCTGCGGGGCGTTCGCCGGCTGGCGCCAGGCGTACCTCGACTACGAGGACACCGCGCGGCAGTACATCCGGGAGCAGTACCGCTACCACACGGGCATCGCGGCGAACGTCGCCGATCCGCGCCTGCACGCCGAGTTCATGGCGCGGGCGCGGGAGAGCCTCGTCGTTCCGATGCAGAACCTGCACCAGGCCTCGTCGTACTTGGCGGAGTACGGGTCCAGCTGCTTCGAGGGCGAGGCGCCGGCCGTCGGCCTCGACGAGACGCCGGGCGACGCGCCCGAGAGCGCGAAGTGCCCGACCGGCCTCAGCAGCGTCGCGTTCCGCTGGGCGCTGCCGGGCGTCGAGGTCTCGGTGAGCTGCGAGGCGATCGGCGTCGAGCTCGAGGCTGGCAGCGCCTGGCTGACGGGCTTCGTGAACGTCTCCCATCGGCCGGGCACCGGCGAGACGACGGTCGTCGTCGGGCCGCGTGCGAAGACGCCCTCGGGCCCGTTCGGCCCGAGCGCGCAGGTCGAGGACGGGCTCTACCTCACCGTCGCGGGCGACGGCACGATCCGGGACGTCGGCGCGCGCGTCTCGCACACCGCGGTCCTGCAGGTCGGTCCGGGGAGCGTGGCGCTCAGCGGCGAGTCGATGGACTTCTCGCTCGTCGGCGTGAGCCCGCTCGGCGCGATCCTCGGCGACTGATCGCCGCGCGGGGCCTTGCCGCTTCGGCAACGCCCCTCGCCGCGCGCCCCGGCCGCTCCTACGATCGGGCCATGGACGAGTCGTCGCACGCCGCCAGGCGTCCGCACGAGGGCGGGCCTGGGTCGGTGGCGGGGGCGTTCTCCGACCCGGCGGCGGTCGCCTCGTACCTCGAGCGCACGCGCCGGGCGGTCCCGGGCCTCGACGTGCTCCACGACCTCGTGGGCCGGCTCCTCGACGAGGCCGTGCCCCGCGACGGCGGCCGGGTGCTCGTCGTCGGCGCCGGCGGCGGGCTCGAGCTGCGCCACCTCGCGGCGCGCCATCCGGGCTGGCGGTTCGACGGCGTCGACCCCTCGGGCGAGATGCTCGACCTGGCGCGCACGACGCTCGGGCCGCTCGCGGAGCGCGTGACACTCCACGACGGGGTCGTCGACGACGCCCCGGAGGGCCCGTTCGACGGCGCGACCTGCCTGCTGACGCTCCACTTCCTGCCGGCGCCGGAGCGGCTGGCGACGCTCCGCGGGATCCGGCGTCGACTGCGGCCCGGCGCCCCGCTGGCGACCGTCCACCACAGCGTCCCGGCCGGTGCCGAGCGCGACGCCTGGCTCGCGCGGTACGCGCGCTACGCCGCCGGCCCCGGCGGCGATCCGGAGCGGATCGCCGCCTCGGCCGCGGCGCTCGGGGCGCACCTGCCGCTGCTCGCGCCCGAGGAGGACGAGGAGCTGCTCCGCCGGGCCGGGTTCCGAAACCCGGCGCGCTTCTACGCGGCGCTGACCCTGCAGGGCTGGCTCGCGCACGCCGACGACGCGGCCTGAGGCCGCGACCGTCCCCGCCCGGTCAGGCGTCGACGCCCTCGCCGGCGTCGACGAGCGCGCGGGTCAGCTCGGTGCGCGACCGCAGGCCGAGCTTGCGGTAGATCTGCGAGAGGTGGTGCTCGACGGTCTTCCGCGACACGAAGAGCTCGGCCGCGATCTCGGGGTTCGTCCGGCCGGCGGCGACGAGCAGGGAGATCCGCAGCTCGTGCGGGCTGAGCTCGTCGGCCGGGCCCCGCCGTCGCTCGCCGGTCGCGCCGCCGGTCGCGCGCAGCTCCTCCCGCGCGCGCTCGGCCCACGGTCCGGCGCCGGCGCGCTCGAGGCGCTCGAGCGCGAGCTGCAGCGGGACGCGGGCCTCGCGCCGCCGGCGCTCCCGCCGCAGCCGCTCGCCGAGCGCGAGCCGCGCGAGCGCCGCCTCGAGCGCGTCGCCGGTCGCGTCGAGCCGCGCGATCGCCCGCACGAGCGACGCCTCGCCGGCCGGCCCTGGCGTCAGCAGCGCGTGGGTCCGCTCGACCGCGGCACGGCCCCACGGGGTCGGCGAGCGCGCGACGCGGGCCTCGAGCTGCGCGTGCGCGGCCTCGGCCTCGCCACGCTCCCCCGCGCGGACGAGCGCCTCGACGAGGTCGACGCCCCAGCGCGCCATGTTCGGCTGCGCGAACCCGGTGCGCGCCGCGGACGCGGCGCAGAGGCGCAGCGGCACGAGCGCCTCCTCGGGCCGGCCGACGGCGAGCTCGATCCGCCCGAGCGCGGTGTGGGCCTGCAGCGTCGTGAGCACCGCGCCGGACCGCTCCGCCTGCTCGAGCGCGAACCGCGCGTGCGCGCGGCACGGCTCCTCGCGGCCGAGCGTCGCCTCGGTCTGCGCCAGCAGCGCGGCCGCGAGCCCCGCGAGCAGGTCCTGGTCGGTGTCCCGGGCGAGCTGCAGGGCCTCGTTGCCGGCCGCGAGCGCCGGGGCGTGCGCGCCGCGGCGCAGCTCGAGCTGGCCGAGCACCGTCAGCGGGTAGACGAGCTCGGAGACGGCGCCGATCCGCCGCGACCCCGACAGCTGCCGCTCGAGCAGGACGTCGGCGAGCTCCGTCCCGCCGCACCAGAGTGACGCGTGCGCGGGCGAGGCGAGCGGCTCGTAGCCGGTCGGCGGCAGCTCGCCGGCGTCGAGGGCCGGCAGATGCCGCTCGAGCGCCGCGATCGCGCCGGCGGTGCCGCCGACCGACGCCGTCAGCAACGTCCGCAGCAGGGCCGACAGCGCCCGGTGGACCGGCAGCCGGTCCTCCGACAGCGCGTCGACGCGGTCCAGGGTCTCGCCGAACGCGTCGGCGTCGCCGGTGAACCA
>JALRCL010000079.1 GCA_023268575.1 Patulibacter sp. | reverse complement strand
GGGCGCCTAGTGTAACCACCCGGCCCGCAGGCGCGCTGTCGGTCCCCCGCAAAAGGAAGGCCCCGCGGGGGAGCGCGGGGCCAGTACGGCAGCGGCGGAAAGATCCGCCGCCACGCCGGTCAGATGTCCTCGTCGCCCTCGGCGGCCTCGTCGGCGGCGGACTCGACCACGAGCCGCGGGGCGCTGACGCTGACGACGAGCTGCTCGGCGTCGTCGACGATCGTGACGCCGCTGGGCACTTGGACGTCGGCGAGGGTCAGCGTGTCGCCGATCTCGAGCTCGAGGACCGAGACGGAGACCGACTCCGGGATGTCGGTCGGCAGCGCCTCGACGGTGACCTCGCGCAGGACGTGCTCGACGACGCCGCCCTTCTTGTTGCCCGCGGACTCCTCCACGTCGGTGAGCTCCAGCGGCACCGGCTGCTGGATCTTCTGCTTCAGGTCGACGCGCAGGAGGTCGACGTGCAGGATCTCGCCGCGGACCGGGTGGCGGTGGGCGTCCTTGACGACGACCGGCTGGCTCGCGCCACCGTCGATGACGACGTCGATGACGGCGCCGGCACCGGCGATCGCGTGCCGCAGCTCGCGGGCGTCGGCGATGATCGGCTGCGGGGCGTCGCTGCCGCCGTAGATCACGCCGGGGACGCGGCCGGCGCGGCGCGCACGGCGCGCCTCGCGCGAGCTCTGGGCTTCGCGAGAATCGACGGCGAGCGAGGAGGAGTTCGTGGACATGGGCGGCGAGCGATGGTAGCGGACGTCAGCCCGTGGGTGCCGCCTCCCCATCCTCCTCGACGCCCCCGCCGCCCTCCTCGCCGGGCGTCAGCGGACGGGTGTTGCCCTGGGGCGAGGGCGGGATCGCGACCGGGGCCGTCGACGCGGGCGCGAGCTGGTCGACGCCGGCGAACTCGTCGTGGAGCGTCTGCCAGGCGGGCTTGCGGGTCCAGCCGCGCCGGTCCAGCAGCCCCTTGCCGTGCCACGGCGGCGTCGGCTCCCAGTTGCCGCCGGCCCAGTTCGGGCGCACGCGGAACTCCCGCAGCCCCCACCAGATCGCGCCCGACAGCCACGGCCGCGACCGGTAGACGGCGAAGTGGTACGCCGCGTAGGCCCGCTGGAACTCGTAGGTCCCGTGCGCCTGGAGGTCGCCGCTGCGGTTCGCCTCGGCGCCCGTCTCGGTGACCATGAGCGCCTCGTTCGGGTGGCAGCGGCGGAGGCCGTCGAGGAACGGGCCGAGGTTCGCCGGGTCGGCGAGCGCGTCGTTCGGACCGCCGTACCAGCCGAAGTAGTCGTTGATCCCGATGAGGTCCAGCGGCCCGTAGGCGCCGACGCAGCCGTGCTGGACGCCGGCCTGGCGGGCGTAGGAGAGCGGACGGGTGCGGTCGCGCTCGTCGGCGACCGCGCGCGCGTCGCGGAAGTACCGGCGCAGCGTCGGGCCCGGCTTCGTCGTCATCTCGTTGCCGACCGACCAGGTGAAGATCGACGGGTGGTGCCCGTTGACGCGGATCATCGTCCGCAGCTGCCGCAGGGCGTCCCGCTTCACCGACGCCTTCGCGAGCTGCGCCTGGCGCAGCTGGTAGACGGGGATCTCCGACCAGACGAGGAGGCCGAGGCGGTCGGCCTCCTCGAGGATCCGGGGGTGGAACGGGTAGTGCCCGCGGAGCACGAGGCCCCCGAGCTCGCGCGCCTGGCGCAGCAGCAGGTCCTGCCCCGCATCGGTGAGCGCCCCGCCGTGCTCGACGTCCTGCTCGTGGACGCCGACGCCGCGGAGGTTCACCGGGCGGAAGTTCACCTCGAGCCGGCCGGCCTTCACCCGGACGGATCGGAAGCCGGTCCGGGCCCGCCACCGGACCACCCGGCGCCAGCTCGCGGGTCCTGCCCCGGCGCGCCCGACGCCGAGGTCCGCGCTGAGCGTCGCGAGCTCCTGCTGGGGCCGGTCGGGGCTCCACACCCGCGGGCGGGGCACGGTGAACCGGTGGGTGACGAGCTTCGCCCCGCGCGCGCCGAGGACGAACGGCTTCAGCGCGACCTCGCGCCCGGCGATCGAGAGCCGCAGCCGGACGGTGCGGCGCGGCGCGCCCGTCATGTTGCGCACGGTCACGCGCAGCGCGAGGGTGCCCGAGCATCTCGCGCACGGCAGGTCCGGGGTCAGCTGGACCTCGCCGACGTCGAGCTGCTCGGCGAAGCGGAGGGTGACCTCCTGCGGGATCCCGGCGTCGTTCCACCAGCCGCCCGACGGGGTGCCGTCCTTCAGGGTCGTGCCGGGCGGCAGGTCGGCGGCGGTGCGCCGGCTGTCGGTGCGGACGGTGATCGTGACGGTCCGGTCCGCACGCACGAGGCGCGGCGGGATCTCGACCTCGAACGGCTCGTAGGCGCCCCGGTGGTGGACGACCTCGGTCCCGCCGACGAAGACGCGCGCGTCGACGGCCGTCCGCTCGAACCGCAGGATCCAGCGGCCCTGGCGGTCCTCGACGCCGGCGGGGAGCGCCGGCAGGCGCAGCTCGCGGCGGTACCACTGCACGCCGCCGCTCATCGACGCGACGCTGTCGTCGGTCGCGTTGGGCACGCTCGGGACCGTGCCGGGCGACCAGCCGTCGACGCCGAGCGGCTTCTGCCAGCCCTGCTGCAGGCCGACGTCCTGGGGGTCGGCGCGCACCCACCAGCGCCCGCCGAGGTTCCAGCGCCGCAGCGGGCCGGCGAACACGCGGACGCGACCCTCGGGCGCCAGCGCGGGTGGGCGGACGGACGGGGCCGCGCCGGGCGCGGGTGAGCCTCCGTCGGGAGTGGCCTGCGCACCGGCCGTCGCAGCGCCGCCGCCGAGCGTCGCCGCGGCGATCGTCGCGATCGCGAGCGTCCGGCGGAGGACCGAGAGCGGCAGCGGCGGCACGGCGCGGTTCCTATCAGTCGCCGCCGGGTCGCCGCGCCGCTCGGGCGAGCCCACGACGCCGCGACGCCGCGACGCACGGGCCCGGCGCAGGGCACGGGAGCCGCGACCTGGTTCGACGGCCCGTCCGATGGGTAGTCTGGGGCGCGATGGGCCTGCTCTTCAAGCCGTTCGCGCTCCTGCTCGGCCTCGTCGCCGGGCGGCTCTCCGCCGCCATCTTCGGCCGCATCTGGGGTGCGGTCGACGGCGACCCGCCGCCCGACCCGAAGGTCCGCGAGGACGACGGCGGTCGGGCCATCGCCGCCGCCGCGCTCCAGGCCGGCGTCGCCGCAGGCACCGCCGCCGCGGTCAACCGCTACGGCATGCACGTGTTCGAGCACCTCTTCGGCCGCTGGCCCGGCAAGCACCGCCAGGACGACGGCACGACCGACTGAGCGGCGGCGCCGTCGCGGCGCCGCGATCAGGGACGGTCGGCGCGGCGGACGACGAAGCCGCGGTCCGCGAGCGTCTCCAGCGCGTCCTCGAACGCCGCGAATTCCCGCCGCAGCAGCAGCTCGACCGGCCGGCCGGCCGGGCCGCTCGCGCGCAGCCAGCGCTGCAACGCCGGCAGCCCGACGCGCTCGGCCGGCTCCTCGGTCAGCGCGAGCAGCAGCGCGAGCTGCGGCTTGTGCTCGAGCTCGCCGCCGAGGACCTCCAGCGGGTCCGCCCCGAGGACCTCCAGCAGCTCGTCGTCGGCCAGCCCGAGGCGCTCGGCGAGCAGCTGCGCGGCGGTCGACGACACGACGGGGCTCGGGCGGGCGGCGCCGACCGGCTCAGAAGAGCTGGTTCTCGCCCTCGAAGACCTCGGAGACCGAGTCGTCGGTGACGATCCGGCGGATCGAGTCGGTGAGGAGGTTCGCGCACGAGACGACGTGGACGTTGTCCGGCGCGCCGGGTCGCAGCGGGATCGTGTCGGTGACGACGATCTGCTCGAACGGCGCGGCGGCGAGGTTCTCGTACGCCTTGCCGCTGAAGACGGGGTGCGTGGCGGCGGCGTAGACGCGCGACGCGCCCGCCTCCTTCACGACCTGGCCGGCGGCGCGCAGCGTGCCGGCCGTGTCGATCATGTCGTCGACGATGATCGCGGTCTTCCCGCGGACGTCGCCGATGACGTGGCCGATCTCGGCGACCTGCTGCTGCGGGCGCTCCTTGTCGAGGATCGCGAGGTCCGCGCCCATGCGGTTGGCGAACTTCTTGTTGAGCTTCACCCGGCCGGCGTCCGGCGCGACGACGACGAGCTCATCGTCGAGCTGCAGGTCGCTGAAGTAGTCGGTGAGCATCATCATCGCGGTCATGTGGTCGACCGGGATCTGGAAGAAGCCCTGGACCTGACCGGCGTGGAGGTCCATCGTCAGGACGCGGTGCGCGCCGGCGGACTCGAGCATCCGGGCCACGAGACGGGACGAGATCGGCTCGCGCGGCGCGGACTTCTTGTCCTGGCGCGAGTAGCCGTACCACGGGGTCACCGCGATGACGCGGTGGGCCGAGGCACCGACGGCGGCGTCGATCATGACGAGCAGCTCCATCAGCGCGTCGTTCGCGCTGATGCCCGTCTCCGGGTTGCCGCAGGTCGGCTGAACGAGGAAGACGTCGGCGCCGCGGATCGACTCGTCGAACCGGCAGTAGACCTCGCCGTTGGAGAAGGTCTTCAGCGTGATCGGTCCCGGGTC
>JALRCL010000065.1 GCA_023268575.1 Patulibacter sp. | reverse complement strand
TCGGCGACCATCGGTCCGGCGAGCGGCGCGATCCGCGCGATCGGCAGGGCCTTGAAGCGGTCGAAGACGCCCTTCTCCATGTCCTCGCGCAGCTGCACGCCCGCGGCCATGCAGGTCGTGAGGACCGTCTGGGCGAGGATGCCCGGGATCATGAGCGGCAGGTAGCTCTTCACGTCACCCGAGATCGCACCGCCGAAGATGTAGGCGAACATCACCGTGAAGAGGATCGGCTGGAACGTGACGTCGAAGAACTGCTCCGGGTTGCGGCGCATCTTCTTCAGCGCGCGCCAGGCGAGGGTCAGCGTCTGCGACGCCGTCTCGCGCGGGCTCACCCGCGGGCGTGCGGCGGCCACCGCCGCGGCGGCGTCGACGTGGGCGGGGGTCGCGGGCGCCGGGGCGGCGGGGCGATCGAGGGTCGCGGTGCTCATCGGGCCACCTCCATGGCGGGCGTGTCGGGGGTCTGGGCGTCGTGGCCGGTGATGGCCAGGAAGACCTCGTCGAGGGTGGGCTTGTCGACGCCGACCGAGGCGACGGCGACCTCGGCCTGGCGCAGCGCGATCAGCACGTCGCCGGCGGCGTCGGCGGTCTCCAGCGGCACGGTCAGGCGGCCGGCCTCGGGCGTCAGGACCGGATCGACGCGCAGCACGCGGCGCACGACCTCGGCCGCCAGCGCGCCGTCGGCGCCCTCGGCGAGGCCGAGCGTCAGGGTCGACGCGCCGACGGAGGCCTTCAGCTCGTCCGGGGTGCCCTCGGCGACCTTCCGGCCGCGGTCGATGACCGCGATCCGGTCGGCGAGCTGATCGGCCTCGTCGAGGTACTGCGTCGTCAGCAGGACGGTGCTCCCGCTCTCGACGAGCTCGCGGATCGTGTCCCACATCTGGCCGCGGGTGCGGGGGTCCAGGCCGGTCGTCGGCTCGTCGAGGAAGATCAGCGGCGGGCGCGTGATGAGGCTCGCGGCGAGGTCCAGGCGCCGGCGCATGCCGCCCGAGAAGGCCGAGATCGGCTTGTCGGCGGCCTCCTGAAGGCCGAACTGCGCCAGCAGGGTGCGCGTCGAGGCGCGGGCGTCGCCGGACCGCAGGCCGAGCAGCCGCCCGAACATCCACAGGTTCTCCGTCGCGGTGAGGTTCTCGTCGACCGAGGCGTACTGGCCGGTCACGCCGACGAGCTGGCGGATGCGGTGCGGCTCGCGGCGGACATCGACGCCGAAGATCCGGGCCTCTCCGGCGTCGATGCCCAGCAGCGTGGCGAGCATGCGCAGCGTCGTCGTCTTGCCGGCGCCGTTGGGGCCCAGGACGCCGAAGATCTCGCCGGGGCGGACCTCGAGGTCGACCCCGTCGACGGCGCGGACGTCACCGAAGACCTTCACGAGACCCTCGGCCTGGACGGCGTTGGTGGTGGTCATGCTCGTCTCCTTCGCCGACCGGGGACGGGACTGCCGGTCGACGACGCAGAAGCTAGGACCGCCCGGTTTCACCGCCCCTACGCGCCGGTTTCACGGCCGGGCGGCCGGTACGTCGACGCCCCCGCCGGGGCAGGAATCTGGATCGATTCCAGATTTCCTGGCATACTGGCCGGCGTGCCGGCGGTCGCAGAGCTCGAGCGGATGTTGCGGGGGGCCGACCTGCGCGTCACGCGCCCCCGCGTGGCCGTGCTCGGCGCCGTCCACGCGCACCCGCACGCCGACACGCACTCGCTCATCGACGTCGTGCGCGCCGAGCTCGGCGAGGTCTCGCAGCAGGCCGTCTACGACGTCCTCCACGCGTTGACGGCCGCCGGCCTCGTCCGGCGGATCCAGCCGCTGGGCTCGGTGGCGCGGTACGAGTCGCGCGTGGGCGACAACCACCACCACGTCGTCTGCCGCTCGTGCGGCGCGGTGGCCGACGTCGACTGCGCCGTCGGCCATGCGCCCTGCCTGGCGGCGTCCGAGCACCACGGCTTCGTCATCGACGAGGCCGAGGTCATCTACTGGGGCACCTGCCCCGCGTGCGCGAGCACGAGCGCTTCCTGAAGTCCACCCCTCACCCCGGAGATCCCGTGTCCGATCAGCACGACGCCACGAAGCCCGACGCCGAAGTCGGGGAGATGAACCAGCCGCAGTCCGCGTCCGGCGGCTGCCCCGTCGCGCACGACCGGCTCCCGCACCCCACCACGGGCGACGCGAACCGCACGTGGTGGCCCGAGCGGCTGAACCTCAAGATCCTCGCGAAGAACCCGCCGGCCGCGAACCCGCTCGGCGAGGCGTTCGACTACGCGAAGGCGTTCGAGAGCCTCGACCTCGCCGCGGTGAAGCGCGACATCGAGGAGGTCGTCACGACCTCGCAGGACTGGTGGCCGGCGGACTTCGGCCACTACGGCGGCCTCATGATCCGCCTGGCCTGGCATGATAGCGGTAGTTACAGCGCCGAGGCCAAAGATCAGCCTTGGCCTAAACCTGGTGGTGCTACCGCTTCAATCCGCTTCAAACCCGAATTGGGTTATGGTGCTAACAACGGCCTTGATATCGCTCTCAATTTGTTAAAAAGTATCAAAG
>JALRCL010000506.1 GCA_023268575.1 Patulibacter sp. | reverse complement strand
CCCCGGCGCAGGGCATCCGGGGAGGGGCCGGGCCCGCCCTGCGCCTCGCCCCGGCCGCGGCCCCAGCGTCCGTGGCGTCCCGGCGCGGGGCACCCGGGGGGAGGGGCGAGGTCCGGCGGACCGACCGCCGCCTCAGCGCGTCGCCGCGAGCTCCTCCGGGTCCCAGTCCTCCCGCGGGTCCGGGATCGGTTGCAGGCCGGCCTCGACCTCGGCACGGCGGGACTCGAGCCACGGCGGCAGGATGATCTTCCGGCCCCACTCCTCGCGCGGGTTGCGCGCCTCGAACCCCGGCTCGTCCGTGGCCAGCTCGTAGAGGACGCCGCCCGGCTCGCGGAAGTAGATCGAGTGGAAGTAGAAGCGGTCGACGAGGCCGGAGGTGTGCAGGCCGGCCGCACGGACGTGCGGGTCCCAGGCCTCGTAGTCCGCCTCGCGGATCCCGAAGGCGACATGGTGGACGGTGCCCGCGCCCTGGAGCGGCCGCTGCTCCGGCGCCGCGTCGACGAGGACGTGCGCGCCGCGGCGATCGGACCGCAGCTCGTGCGCGCTCAGCGGCGCCTCGCCCGTCGCGCGGCCACCGGTCGGGTCGACCGACGCCGGGTCCTCGATCCGGCGCGCCCCGAGCGGCCCCTCCAGCACCGCGGCCGTGCCGGCCGGAGCGCGGCTGTAGAGCCGCACCCCGGCGAACCCGCGCAGCGCCACCTCCGCCGGGATCCGTGGGTGGACCGCGACGAGCGGGTCGTCGGGCGAGTCGTCCACGACGAGCTCGAAGCCGAGGCCCTCCGGATCCTCGAACCAGAGCGCGTCGCCGAGGCGCCGGTGCGGCAGGTCGTACCGCGTCAGCCGCTGCTCCCAGAACGCGAGGGCATCGGGGTCCGCCACGCGGTAGCCGATGCGGTGCACCATCCCGGCCCCGTCGCGTCCGCGCGGCAGGCCACGGACCTCGAACATCGTCAGGTCCGACCCCGGCTGGGCGTCCTCGTCGGTGAAGAAGAGGTGGTACATGTCGGGCGCGTCCTGGTTCACCGTCTTGGCGGCCAGGCGCAGGCCGAGGACGTCGGTGGCGAACGCCGTCGCCGCGCGACCGTCGCCGGTCATCGTCGAGATGTGGTGGATGCCGTCGATCTTCATGGTCTCCGCCTCGTTGTTGTTGCGGACGCAACAAGAAGGATACGCCTTCCGGCGCTCCGGTCAAGGACCCGGTGGGGCCGCCGGCCGAACGTGACCGATGACGCGCCCGGGGCGTGGCGCAGGCCGGTGAGCGGGACGGATCCCGGACCTAGCCTGCGATCACCGTGACCGCCACCGCCCTCCGCCCCACTCCGAGCCGGCGTCGTGCCGGCCACGTCCGCCCGGGTCCCGCCCAGACCGCCGCCCGCTCAGGCGACGGGGCCTCGCTGCACGACCTGCGCGAGCGCCGCGACGCCGCCCGCTTCGTCGGGCGCGAGCCCGAGCTCGCGCGCCTCCTGGACCCGGCCGACGACGCCTCGATCGTGCTGCTGCACGGGCCCGCCGGCGTCGGCAAGAGCGCGCTCCTGCGTCGGCTGGAGCAGCGTGCCCGCGATGCCGCCCGCCCGGTCGCCCGACTCGACCTCGGGGCCGACGACGACCTGACCGCCGTCGCCGACGCGGTCGCGGCCCTCCCCGCCGACCGGCCGTCGCTCCTGCTGCTGGACGCCACCGACCACGTCGCCCACCTGCACGGGCACCTGCAGCGCCGGGTCCTGCCCGACGCGCCGGCCGGCCTGCGCGTCGTCCTCGCCGCACGTCGCGATCCGAGCCCGCGCTGGAGCACCGAGGGCTGGGACGCGCTCGTCGCCCGGATCGCCCTCGAGCCGCTGGACCGGACCGACGCCGAGGCGCTGCTCGTGCAGCGCGGCGTCCCGGCCGCCCGTCACGACCGGCTGCTGCGGTGGTCGCGCGGGCTGCCGCTGGCGCTCGTGCTCGCCGCCGACGCCGAGCACGGCGGCGCGCCGGGCGGGCTCGCGCAGGAGCTGCTGCGCCGGCTCGCCGGCGACGAGCTCGCGGGTGCCGACCCCGACCTCCTCGCCGTGACGGCGATCCTCCCGGCCGTCGACGGGCGGCTGCTCGCCGGCGTCCTCCCGGGGCTCGACGGCGCCGCGGCGGAGGCGTGGCTGCGCGAGCGCACGGTGAGCCGGGAGCTCGGCACCCGGGTCGGGTTGCACGACCACGTCCGCGCGGCGCTCGCCGCCGAGCTGCGCCGCCGCGTCCCGCTGCAGGAGCGCGCGCTGCGCCGCGCGATCGCCGACCACCTGCACCAGCGCGCGACCCTCGGCGAGCCGTGGCTCCTCGACGACCTCGTAGAGGCCGTGCCGACCGCCGAGGAGCGCGTCGGGCTGCGCGCGATCGTCGCCGCCGGCGCGGCCCGCCCCGCGGACGTCCACGCCCGCGTGCTGGCGACGCTCGGGGTCGAGGCCCCGGCCGAGGATCGCGATGGGCTCTGCGTGGCGGTCGTGCGCGACGCGCTGCGGGCGTTCCACGACCCGCTGACCCTCGCCGCCAGCCCGCTGGCCCGCGGCGCGGGACCGGACGAGCGCGCCGCGAGCGTCCGCCGCCGCCTCGCGGCCGGCATCGAGCGGGCCTTCGGCGCCACGCCCGACGAGCAGCTGCAGCGCGCGGTCCTCGAGCGGGGCTACCTCGACGCCGACCGCGGTCACGGCCCGGCCGCCCGCGAGCTGCACCTCAGCCGCTCGGCGTACTTCCGCCGGCTCGCGACGGCCACCGAGCGCCTGGCGCTGCTCCTCGGCCAGGAGCGCGCTTGAGGCCGCGCGGGAGCAGCGCGACCGATCGTTGACGGCGCACGCCGGCGCTGGGACGATCGCCCGGGTGCTCCCCCCACGCCGTCTCGTCCTCGTGCTCGTCGGGACCGCTGCGCTCGCGGCGACCGGTCCCCCCGCCGCCGGCGCCCAGGCGCCCGCCGCCAAGCCGCCCCACCTCGTGCGCACCGACGACACCGGCCGCGTGACCCACCTCGGTCCGGTCCGGGTCGGGACGCGCCGGGCGTCGCTCGCCGACGCCTACCGGGTCTTCGGCCGCGCCTCGACGACGAGCGGGACGGGGAACGTGCGGCGCGTCCGGTGGCGCGCGGCCGGGGTCTACCTCACCACGGTGACGTTCGGCGGGTGCCGGCGCCGCACGTGCGCGCGGACCGAGCTGCGGATCCAACGCGCGAGCCTCTCGGGGCCGCGCTGGCGGACCGCGGCCGGTCTCGGCGTCGGCGAGCCCGCGAGCCGGATCGCCGAGCTCTACCCGGGCACCCGCGTCCCGGCCGATGGCTCGGGGAACGTCGTCCTCGTCGCGATGCGCAGTCCGTTCGGCGACGGCCGCCGGATCTCCACCGTCACCGCGCGCGTGCGCGGCGGCGTCGTGCGCAGCTTCGACGTCTGGGTCGGCGACGCCGGCGACTGACGCGGGCTCGCCGGCGCGGGGCGCCGCAGCGTTGCCGCGTCCGGAGCGGCGGTCCACCCGGCGACCGACGATGTGCCGGCCGGCACCGTCATCGCCGTCGGTCGCGCCCGGAACGACGACGGGCCGCCCTGAGGGCGGCCCGTCGGCAGGGTGCGGCGCCGTCCCCGGCGCGGCGCGCGCTACTCGGCCTCGGCGGCCTTGATCGTCGCGATCAGGTCGCCGGTGTTGATGGGCTCGCCCTCCTTGGCGGCGAGCGTCGTGATCGTGCCGGCCTTGTGGGCCACGATCTCGTTCTCCATCTTCATCGCCTCGATGATGCAGATCAGATCGCCCTCGGCGACCTCCTGCCCCTCCTTGGCGACGACCTTCCACATGTTGCCCTGGATCGGCGAGGGCAGGTCGTCGGCGCCGCCGCCGCCGGACTTCTTGCGCTCCGAGCGCTTCTTCGGGGCCGGACCCGCCGCCGCGGCGCCGGCGGCACCGGCGACCGGCGCGAACGCGGCACCGTGGACCTTGACGTCGAACTTGCGACCGGAGACCTCGACGACGTAGTCGCGGGTGACCGTCTCCTCGTCGTCCTGGTCGACCGGGACGACCGGCTCGGCGGGCGCGGTCGACTTCAGCCACTCCTTGTCCTCGAGGAGCTCCGAGCAGGTGGAGGCCTCGGCCCAGTTCTTCGTGGCGATGATCGTCGAGTGGAACGGGATCAGGGTGGTGAGGCCCTCGATCTTGTACTCCGACAGCGCGCGGAGCATCCGCTGCGTCGCCTGCTCGCGGTCGACGTCCCAGACGATGAGCTTCGCGACCATCGGGTCGTACTGCGGCGAGACGACCGAGCCGGCGCCGACGCCGGAGTCGACGCGGACGCCGGGGCCCGACGGCTCGAGGTAGCCGCCGATGGCGCCCGGGGTCGGCGCGAAGTTCATCGGCGCGGACTCGGCGTTGATCCGGCACTCGATCGCGTGGCCGCGCAGCTGGACGTCGTCCTGCGTGTACTCGAGCTCGAGGCCGGCGGCGGCCTTGATGCCCTGCTTGACGATGTCGATGCCGGTGACGGCCTCGGTCACGCAGTGCTCGACCTGCACGCGGGTGTTCATCTCGAGGAAGAAGTACTCCCCGTCCTGGAGCATGCCCTCGATCGTGCCGGCGCCGACGTAGTTCACGGCCTTCGCGGCGTTGATGCCGATCTCGCCGATCTTCGCGCGCAGCTCCTCGTCCACGACCCACGGCGGCGCCGGGGCCTCCTCGATGAGCTTCTGGTGATGCAGCGGGTGGTGTTCTGACGACTCTGGGCGAGCCTTTTGCCAGCAACGCAGGTTCTTGGTTTGAAAGCTCATCCGACACCATTGTGGATGGCGACACCAACGCGGCCAGCGATATTTTT
>JALRCL010001008.1 GCA_023268575.1 Patulibacter sp. | reverse complement strand
TGGTTCAGGCAAGTCGACGATGCTCCATTGCCTCGCTGGCCTCAAGGTCCCGCACGCGGGCTCCGTCCGGCTCGACGGCTCGGTGGTCAGCGATCTTGACGATGCGGAGCGATCGGCGCTGCGACTTCGCTCGCTCGGCCTCGTTTTCCAGCTCGGCCTGCTCGTTCCAGAGTTGTCGTTGGCGGAGAACGTCGCCCTGCCGTTGATCGCCGCTGGCGGTTCCCATCGAGCGGCGCTCGAGAAGGCACGCAGGCGTCTCGAGGAGCTCGGTGTGGGTGAGGTTGCCGGACACCGGCCGAGCGACGTATCGGGGGGCGAGATGCAACGAGCCGCAATCGCCCGCGCCGTGATTCACGAGCCGATGGCGGTTCTTGCGGACGAGCCGACCGGATCGTTGGACCGGGCGAATGGGCTCGCTGCACTTTCGGTGTTGCTGGACGCAACGAAACGCACAGGCTCGGCGGTGGTGATCGTGACGCACGAGGAGTTCGTCGCCGCAGCGTGCGACCGGATCGTGACGATGATTGACGGAACCTTGACATGACTGAGCTCCGGCTCGGTCTGACCCTCAGCAGACGGGGCGGCTGGCCGGCCGTCGGTCGCGTCGCGGCCATGTCAGTGGGCGTTGCGCTAGTGGCCTTCATCGCCACGGGTCTGAGCGCATTACCTGACATTTTTCAGGGGAAGAATTCTCGGGCCGAGCGCGCCGCAGTCGTCGAACATCCGACGTCGAGCCTGTTCGGCAGTGTCATCGAGAGCACGGTCGGCGACAAGATTGTCACCCGAGTCGTGCTCGCGGGTGACGGCGCCCCTCCCCCTGGCGTGGCCGACGTGCCAGCCGCCGGCGAGGCGTACGTGTCTCCCGCGTTGGCGTCGCTCATCGCCCGGGATCCGAATGCAGCCCTGCGCTTCCCGAACCACATCAGCGGACTCGTGGCGAACGACGGACTCATCGACCCCAACCAGCTTCTCGCCTATGTCGGGGTGCCAGTCGAGGCGTTCGCCGGCGAGGGGCGGCCGGTCCGTTTTGGGGCGGATACGGCGCTGTTGGTCAGCGGTTCGAAGCAGGCCTTCGCTATCATCATCGCCGGCTCCCTGTTCCTGATGATTCCCGCCGTCGGGTTCTTGACCACGAGCGCTCGGCTATCCGCGCGCGCTCGTGATCAAAGACTCGCAGCGATGCGCCTCATCGGCATGACCAAGCGGCAGGTCAGGCGTGTTAACGCGGTCGAGCCTGCACTGGCCGCACTCGTGGGCGGAACGCTCGGCGCGTGGCTGTGGGTCGCCACCCAGCCGTGGCTCGGGCGACGCAGCGTGGGCGGATTCAGCTGGTTCGCCAGCGACGCCTCCACACCGATGTGGCGGGCAGCGATCATCGTGATCTCAACCACGATCGTCGCAGTTGCGGTCGCGACGACGGCGGCCAACAATGCGATCGACGAGCCGTTGCGCGAACGTCGCGCCGAAAGTGGAGACGTCCGCATCATTTGGCGCTGCATCGTGCTGGTTGCTGGCGTCATCGCATTGGTCGTCGCAGCGCAGCGGGCAGCCGACGGGGTGGACCGCGCGACCTATTGGCTGCTGCTCGCGGGCGGCGCCGCCGCTGTCGGCGGCGTCAGCCTGGCGCATCCAGCCCTGTCGCGGCTCCTGTCGCGGGCGGTCAACCCGGCCGCAGGCCCGACGAGCCTGCTCACCAGTCGACGCTTGCGTC
>JALRCL010000952.1 GCA_023268575.1 Patulibacter sp. | reverse complement strand
GAGCACGACTCCGAGCGCATGAAGGGCATGCTCGAGTCGCTCGGCTACGACGAGGCGCCCGACGCCGAAGAGGCCGACCTCATCCTCTTCAACACCTGCTCGATCCGCGAGTCCGCGGACTCGCGGTTCATCGCCCACCTCGGGCACGCCAAGCGGATGAAGCGCGAGCGGCCCGGAGTCCTGGTCGGCGTCGGCGGCTGCTGGGCGCAGTCGGTGAAGGACGAGATCTTCGAGCGGTTCCCGTTCGTCGACGTCGCCTTCGGTCCGGGCCAGATCAACCGGCTCGCCGAGTTCCTGACGAGCGACTCGTTGAGCGCGCAGGGCTACTTCGAGTTCGAGGGCTTTCCGGCGCACCTCCCGACGAAGCGCGACCGCACGTTCCAGGCGTGGGTCCAGATCGCCGTCGGCTGCAACCTGAAGTGCTCGTACTGCATCGTCCCGTCGACCCGCGGCCGCGAGTCCTCGCGCCCCTTCGAGCAGCTGCTCGACGAGGTCCGCGCCCTCGCCGCCGACGGCGTCCGCGAGATCACGCTCCTCGGCCAGAACGTCAACGCCTACGGGCGCGACCTGCGCACGGACGAGCCTCTGCCCGACGTCCTGCTGCCGTACGCCACCGCCGCGAAGCGGCCGACGAGCGTCGGGCAGGCCGGCCGGCCGCGGACCTTCGCCGAGCTGCTCCTCGCCGTCGCCGCGGTCCCGGGGATCGAGCGGATCCGCTACACCTCGCCGCACCCGAAGGACATCCGCGAGGACGTCGTCGCCGTGCACGCCGAGGTCCCCGAGGTCTGCCAGCACATCCATCTGCCGCTGCAGGCCGGCTCGAGCCGCGTGCTGAAGCGGATGCGCCGCACGTACGACAAGCAGCGCTACCTCGACCGCGTCGCGATGATCCGCGAGCGCTGCCCCGACATCGCGATCACGACCGACATCATCGTCGGCTTCCCCGGGGAGACCGAGGAGGAGTTCGAGGAGACCCTCGAGGTCGTCGACGCGGTCGCCTTCGACGGGGCGTTCACGTTCGTCTTCTCGCCCCGCCGCGGGACCGAGGCGGCCGAGATGGTCGACGAGTTCCTGCCGCACCCGGTCAAGGTGGCCCGGATGGAGCGGCTCGTCGAGCGCGTGCAGCACCACGCGCGGGAGCGGACGCAGCGGTTCGTCGGCCGCACGCTCGACGTCCTCATCGAGGGCCCCTCGCGGACCGACCCGTCGAAGCTGCGCGGACGCACGAGCCACAACAAGGTCGTGAACTTCACCGGGATCGGGCAGCCGGGGGAGACGGTGCCGGTCGAGATCACCGACGCGACCTCCCAGACGCTCAGCGGCGAGATGTCGCTGCTCAGCGCCCTGCGGGTCTGAGCCGGCCGGCCCGACGCTGCGGTGCCGGCGCCGTCCGGGGCTTCGGCAGCACGGTCGGCGGCGCCGACACCGCCCTCGCGTTCGTCGCCGGCTGCGTGCGGGCGAGGCGTCCGGTCGGGGGGCACGCTGCGAGCTGCGCCCTGGAGCCACCCGCCGGTGCGGCGCCCCCGGCCCCGAGGCCGGAGCGCGGAGGCGGCCGCGCTCAGCGCTTGACGCGCTGGGCCTCGGCCATCTCGCGGCCGACGCGACCGCCGTCGACCCGCGCGGCGATGCGCCCGGGGATGCCCGGCGCGACGGCGTTCAGCACCGCGCTGGCCCGGACGCCGAGCGGCGCGACGTCGATCTCCCCGCGGCCACGGTCGATCGCGCGCAGGACCGCATCGGCGACCTCCTGCGGCGTGTTCGTCCCGACGCCGCGCGGGAGGGGCACGCCGGTGTCGGCGTACATCCCGGCGTCGGAGATGAACCCGGGGAAGATCGTGCTGACCCCGATGCCGTGCGGGCGCAGCTCGGGACGCAGCGCCTGGGCGAACCCGCGCAGGCCGAGCTTCGTGGCCGCGTAGAGCGACGCGTCGGCGGTCGGGACCTTCGCCGACATCGACGAGACGTACACGTGGTGGCCGGTGCCGCGACCCTTCATCGCCGGCAGCAGCAGCCGCGTCAGCGCGATCGGCGCACGGAGGTTCACCTCGAGCACGCGATCCAGGGCACCGAGGTCGTAGTCGTCCAGCGGTCCGCTCCCGGGCAGGGCGGCGTTGTGGACGACGACGTCCGCGTCGGCGTGCGCCTCGGCGATCCGCGCGACGTCGCCGCGATCGCTGAGGTCGGCGGAGAGCGCCTGGGCGCCGAGCTCGGCGGCGAGGGGCTCGAGGACCGCCGCCCGGCGGCCCGTGAGGACGAGGCGCGCGCCGCGTCCGGCGAGGGCCCGGGCGATCGCGTGGCCGAGGCCCCCCGTCGCCCCGGTGACGATGACGGTCCGGTCGCGCAGCTCCATGCGCGGAACCCTACGCGGTCGTCCTCCGGCGAACGTCGCCTCCGGGTGTCCTGCGTCGGGCGTCCTGGGTGCCGTGTCCGGGTGCGGGTCGGGAGCAGGACGGGACCCGGGCCGTTCCCGGGCGTCCTGCCTCGGGCGTCCTGGGCGCGGGGTCCGAGGCCC
>JALRCL010000949.1 GCA_023268575.1 Patulibacter sp. | reverse complement strand
TCGATGAGGCCCTTCTTCATGTCGTCGGCGATCGCCAGCGCCGTGACGAACCCGCCGAACGCGATCGACTGGACGATGATGCCCGGCATCAGGAACTGCGCGTAGTTGTCGAACGGCGTCTGGATCGCGCCGCCGAACACGTAGCGGAACAGCAGCACGAACATCACGGGCTGGATCGTGTAGCCCATGAGCAGATCCGGCTGGCGCGGGATCCGGCGCAGCTGCCGCCCGGCGAGGACGAGCGTGTCGGAGAGCGTGGTCGCGAGGGACATCAGGCCTGCTCCTCCTCGGCGGCGGCCTCGTCGGCCGGCCGGCCGGTGAGGGTCAGGAACGCGTCGTCGAGCGTCGGGCGCGCGACGGCGATCTCGTCGATGCCGACCTGCGCGGCGTCGAGCCGGCGGACCGCCTCGGCGACCCCGCCCGCGTCCGCGCGCAGCGGCACGCGCAGCACGCCGTCGCTGCCGAGCGCGTCGCCCTCGGGCCGCGCGTCGAGCAGCGGTGCGAGCGCGTCGAGCGCGACGGCGACCTGTCCGGCGTCGGTCGGGCGCAGCTCGAGCCGCTCGCCGCCGACCTTCGCCTTCAGCTCGTCGGCGGTGCCCTCGGCGATCACGCGACCGTGGTCGATGACGGCGATCCGGTCGGCCAGGCGATCGGCCTCGTCGAGGTACTGCGTCGTGAGCAGCACCGTGGTGCCGTCGGCGACCCGCTCCTCGATCGTCTCCCAGAGCGCGATCCGGCTCCGGGGGTCCAGACCGGTCGTCGGCTCGTCGAGGAAGAGGACCGGTGGGCGCACGACGAGGGCGGCCGCGAGGTCGAGTCGCCGGCGCATGCCGCCGGAGTACGTCGAGGAGACGCGGTCGCCCGCGTCGGTGAGCGAGAACTCCTCGAGCAGCTCGGTCGCGCGAGCGCGCGCCTCGGCCTTCGACAGGTGGTAGAGCTGCCCCACCATCCGCAGGTTCTCCGCGCCCGTGAGGTACTCGTCGACCGCGGCGTACTGCCCGGCGAGGCCGATCCGGGAGCGCAGCGCCTGCGCCTGCGTGCGGACGTCGAGTCCCGCGACGCGGACCTCGCCCGCGTCGGGCTCCAGGAGGGTCGTCATGATCCGGACGGCCGTCGTCTTGCCGGCCCCGTTGGGACCGAGCAGTCCCAGGACGGAGCCCGCGGGAGCGCTCAGGTCGACGCCGGAGAGGGCCTGGACGTCGCCGAAGGACTTGACGAGACCGCGGACCTCGATCGCGGTGTCGGAAGGGGGCACGCGCGCCAACCTACACGCCGCCCCGGCCGCCTCCGGCGCGCCGGACGGTGCCCCCGAGGGGTTCGAGCCGAGCGGCCACGCGCCACGTCCGGCGCCCAGCCACCCCCGATCCGGGGGGAGCGGCACCGTGCCCGGGGCCCTGGAGCCCCGCCGGGCACGCGGATGGGTGGCGGTCCTACTAGTGTCCCGCCGGTCGCTCGGGTATGGCGTCCTCGACGCCCCCGTCCCGCGCGACCTCTCATCGGGACCCGCGACCGCACGCCGACGCATCCGCCGCCCGCGTCGAGGCCGCTCACGACCACACGACTCAGGAACCACCGCATGGACCTGCTCGAGTATCAGGGCAAGCAGCTGTTCGGACGTCACGGCCTCGCCGTCTCCGACGGCAAGCCGGTCACCACCGTCGAGGACGCCGTCGCCGCGGCCAACGAGATCGGGTACCCGGTCGTCGTCAAGGCCCAGGTGCTGATCGGCGGCCGCGGCAAGGCCGGCGGCGTGAAGCTCGCGGCCAACGAGGACGAGGCGCGCGAGCACGCGTCGAACATCCTCGGCCTCGACATCAAGGGCCACATCACCCGCACGGTGTGGATCGAGCACGCCTCCGACATCGACACGGAGTACTACGCGTCGATCCTGCTCGACCGCTCGGCGAAGAAGCCGCTGCTCATGTTCTCCATCGAGGGCGGCGTCGAGATCGAGACGGTCGCCGAGGAGACGCCCGAGAAGCTCATCAAGCACCACATCGATCCGCTCGTCGGCCTGACGCGCGAGGAGGCGATCAAGGTCGCCACCGACGGCAAGGCCGCCGACGACGTCATCGAGGGCGTCGCCGACGCGCTCGTCGCGCTCTACGAGGTCTGGATCGAGGAGGACGCCTCCCTCGCCGAGATCAACCCGCTGATCGTCACGCCGGACCGCAAGGTCAAGGCGCTGGACGCGAAGGTCACCCTCGACGGCAACGCCGCGTTCCGTCACCCCGACCACGCCGAGCTCGGCGACTCCGCCAACGCCGACCCGATCGAGGTCAAGGCGGCCGAGCAGGGCGTCACGTACGTGAAGCTCGACGGCGACATCGGCATCCTCGGCAACGGCGCGGGCCTCGTCATGTCGACGCTCGACGTCGTCGCCCAGCACGGCGGCACCCCGGCGAACTTCCTGGACGCCGGCGGCGGATCGGACGCCGCGAAGGTCAAGCAGGCGGTCGAGCTGATCCTCGCCAACGAGAACGTCAAGGCCGTCCTCTTCAACATCTTCGGCGGGATCACCCGCTGCGACGAGGTCGCCAACGGCCTGATCGCGGCGTTCAACGACCTGAAGCCGAGCGTCCCGTTCGTGGTCCGCCTCGACGGCACGAACGACGTGCAGGGTCGCGAGATCCTGGAGCAGGCCGCGCTGCCGAACGTCTACGCGGCGAAGACGATGGACGGGGCGGCCGAGCAGGTCGTCGCGCTGGCGAAGGGGGCCTGATCATGTCGATCCTCATCGACGAGAACACGAAGCTGGCCGTCGCGGGCATCACCGGCCGCGAGGGCTCGTTCCACACGCTGAACAACCGCGCGTACGGCACGAACGTCGTCGGCGGCATCAACCCGAAGAAGGCCGGCACGGACGTCGAGGGCATCCCGGTCTTCGCCGACTGGAAGACGACGGTCGCGGAGACCGGCGCCAACACGGCGATGATCTTCGTCCCGCCGCCCTTCGCGGCGCAGTCGGCGCTCGAGGCCGCCCAGGCCGGCGTCGAGCTCGTGGTGATCATCACCGAGGGCATCCCGGCCCACGACGAGCTGAAGCTCTACAACGAGGTCAAGCAGCACCACCCCGGCACCCGGATCATCGGTCCGAACTGCCCGGGCCTGCTCTCGCCGGGCAAGGCGAACGTCGGCATCATCCCGGCGTCGTTCTTCAAGCCGGGCAACGTCGGCGTCGTGTCGCGGTCGGGCACGCTGACCTACCAGATCGGCAACGAGCTGGCCCAGAAGGGCTTCGGCAACAGCTCGATCGTCGGCATCGGTGGCGACCCGGTCCCGGGCAGCTCGTTCGTCGACATCATCGAGCTGTTCGAGCAGGACGACCAGACCGAGCTGATCGTCATGTCCGGCGAGATCGGCGGCTCGGCCGAGGAGGAAGCAGCCGAGTTCATCAAGGCGAACGTGACCAAGCCGATGTCCGCGTACATCGCCGGCGTCACCGCCCCGGCCGGCAAGAAGATGGGCCATGCCGGTGCCATCGTGTCGGGCGGCAAGGGAACCGCCCAGGGCAAGATGGACGCGCTCCGCGACGCAGGCGTGAAGGTGGGGCAGAACCCCACCGAGGCCGGTGCGCTGATGGCTGAGATCGTCGCCGGACTGCGCTGAGTGCCGAGGGCCCTTCTCTCCGTCTTCGACAAGACCGGCATCGTCGGTCTGGCCCAGGGTCTCCACGACCTCGGCTGGACGCTGCTCTCGAGCGGCGGCACCGCCGCGGCCGTTGCAGGTGCCGGCATCCCCGTCACGGACGTCGCTGACGTCACCGGGCTCGGCCCCATCCTGGACCACCGGGTGGTCACGCTGCACCCGCTGGTGCACGGCGGCATCCTCG
>JALRCL010000904.1 GCA_023268575.1 Patulibacter sp. | reverse complement strand
GTCGCCTGACTCGGGTCGCGTCACCCTCGACGGCGTGGACGTCACCAACGATCCGATGTACATCCGCGCGCGGAAGGGCATCGGTTACCTGCCGCAGGAGCCATCGATCTTTCGCGGGCTGACCGTCGAACAGAACATCATGGCCATTCTCGAGACGCTCGACCTGAGTGCCGCCGACCGCCGGGCGCGCCTGCGCGAGCTGCTCGACGAACTCGGGTTGACGCCGGTGGCGCAGTCGCCGGCGTACGTGTTGTCAGGGGGTGAACGACGCCGCGCGGAGATCACCCGCGCCCTCGTCATGAACCCGCGCTTCATGCTGCTCGACGAGCCCTTCGCGGGCATCGATCCGATCGCGGTCTCGGAGATTCAGAAAATCATCTTCCACCTGAAGGAGCGCGGCATCGGGATCCTCATCACCGATCACAACGTGCTCCAGACGCTCAAGATCACCGATCGCGCGTATATCGTCACGGATGGCGCGATTTTCCGGAGCGGAACCCCGGCCGACCTGGCCGCAGACGAGGAAGTTCGTCGAATTTACCTCGGGACCGATTTCCGGCTGGACTAAGATGGTCGAGGCACATGGCGATCCAGCAGAAGCTTCAGACGAAGCTCGCGCAGAAGCTGATCCTTACTCCGTCGCTCCAGCAGGCGATCAAACTCCTGCCGATGTCGACGCTGGAGCTGGCCGACCTCCTGAACCAGGAAGTCGTCGAGAATCCGCTCCTCGAGGAAGTGCCGACTGAAGAGCTCGCCGCCGTCGAACAGACGCCCCAGGAGAAAGAGGGCGGTGAAGACAAGTCCAAGGAAAAGACCGATCCGTGGGACGACGCGGACTACGAGTATTTCCTCGGCGACTACCTCGACGACGGCTACAAGCGGAGCGCGCCGCAAGAGGTCAAGGAACTTCCGCCGATCGAGAACACGCTCTCGACCAGTTCGTCGTTGACGGACCACCTCGAGTGGCAGCTCTCGCTGCAGACCACCGACGACACCATTCGCGAGATCGGTGAAGCCATCATCGGCAACCTCGACGACGACGGGTACCTGGTGGCATCCGTCGACGAGATCGCCTCGATGGGACCGTGGCCGGTCGAGAAGGTCGAAGAAGCACTGCGGCTGATTCAGGGCTTCGATCCGATCGGCGTTGCCGCGCGCGACCTGCAGGAGTGCCTGTCGATGCAGATCAAGCACCTGCATCTGGAAGGCACGCCGACCGAGAAGATCATCAGCGAGCACCTGCGGCTGCTGCACAACCACCAGATGCCGGAGCTGGCGCGCAAGCTGGGCCTGACGATCGAGGACCTGAAGAGCCACGTCGAGATCATTCAGCACCTCGACCCGAAGCCCGGCAGCCGCTTCAATCCGCAGCCCTCGCAGTACGTCATTCCAGACGTCTACATCATCAAGGTCGAGGAGCAGTACGTCGCGGTCCTGAACGAAGACGGCCTGCCGCAGTTGCGCATCAGCCCGACCTACCGGCGCCTGCTCGACAAGGGCACGGCCGAGAACAACGACGAAACCCGCGCCTACGTGAAGGACAAGTTCCGCTCGGCGCTCTGGCTGATCAAGTCAGTCGAGCAGCGGCAGAAGACCATTCACAAGGTCGCCACCAGCATCTGCACCTTCCAGCGCGACTTTCTCGACCACGGCATCGAACATCTGCGTCCG
>JALRCL010000853.1 GCA_023268575.1 Patulibacter sp. | reverse complement strand
GACGAGGTCGCGGTTGGCCGCCGACTTCAGGACGTAGCCGGCGGCCCCCGCCTTCAGCGCCTCGAAGAGGTACTGCTCGTTCTCGTGCATCGAGAGCAGCAGCAGGCGGACCTCCGGACGGCGGCGCGTGAGCTCGCGGGCGACCTGCAGCCCGGTGCGGCCCGGCATCGAGACGTCGAGGATCGCGAGGTCGACCGCGGTCCGCAGGGCCACCTGGACGGCCTCGTTCCCGTCGCCCGCCTCCGCGACGACGGCGAGGTCGGGCTCGTGGTCGAGGATCATCCGGATGCCGCTGCGCACGAGCGCGTGGTCGTCGGCCAGGAGGATCCTGGTCGGTCGGTGGCCGCTCACGCCTCGGCCTCCCGGAGCGGGTGCCGGCAGACGACGACGGTGCCCGGGTCGCCGTCCTGCAGCTCCAGCGACGCGCGGGCGAGCCGCGCCCGCTCGCGCATCCCGGCGATCCCGCCGACGCCCGGGACGGGCCCGCGAAGGCCGCGGCCGTCGTCGGCGACCCGCAGGGTCAGGCCGTCGTCGTCGGCCCGTAGCGTCACGCGCACCCGGCTCGCGCCCGCGTGGCGGATGACGTTCGTCAGCGCCTCCTGGGCGATCCGGTAGAGCGCCAGCGCGACATCGGGGTCGAGGTCCACGGCGACGGGGTCGAGGTCCCGCTCGACCGGCAGGCCGCTCTCGTCCTGCACGCGCACGCAGAGCGCGATCAGCGCGTTGACGAGCCCGAGGTCGTCGAGCCCCTCCGGACGCAGGCGATGGGCGATGCTGCGCACGTCGCGCAGCGCGCGGCCGACGGTCCGCTGCGCGAGCTCCCGCTGCTCGCCGTCCATCGCGGCGCGCTCGAGCTGCAGGGTCAGCGCGGTGAGCGTCTGCCCGATCTCGTCGTGGATCTCCCCGGCCACGCTGCGACGCTCGGCCTCCTGCGCGGCCGCCGTCCGGCGGTCGCTGTGCAGGCGCTCGACGCGGAACCGCTCGAGCATCGCCTCGAACGCGTCGAGCAGCTGGTCGACGTCGCGGTCGTCGGGCGCCACCCACTCGCGCAGCCCGGGGTCGGGGCGCAGGGGATCGACCGTCTCCATCGCGTGGGCCAGCCGGTGCAGCGGGGCGAGCAGCCGTCGCAGCGCGAGGTAGATCGCCAGCAGCACGACGGCCAGGGCGCCGAGCACCGTCGCGAGGTCGGCGGCTCCGGGTGGGGACGAGACCCGCACCGGCGCGAGCGCGAGCACGGCCGTGACGGCCACGAGCACCGTCGACGCGACGAGGAAGATCTGACGCGCCAGCGGCATCCGGACGAGCGCTGCCCTGAGGTCCATCACCCGACGGTGCCAGACCGCCGCGTCACCGGGGCGCGTCGGTGCCGATGCGCACCACGCGCAGCGAGCGGACGCGGCCGTCGGGCCGCGCGATGTCGACGACCTCGCCCGCCCCGCGTCCGACGAGCGCCAGGCCGACCGGCGAGAACGCCGAGACGACGGTCGTGCCCTCCTCGCCCGGGACGTCGAGGTCGAAGGCCAGCCGGTACCGGCAGCGCCGGCGACCGTCGTCGACGTCGACGACCGTGCCGACGGCCACGAGCAGGTACCCGGCGTCGTCGGGGTAGGCGACGACCGCTCGGTGCAGCGCCGTCTCGAGCTGGACGATCTGGTCGGCGACGTCGGCCGCCGGATCCGCGTCGCGCTCGGCGCGGCGACGGTCGAGCTGCGCGCGCAGGGCCTCGTACTCCGGGCGCGTCACGAGGAGCGCCTTGCTCGCGGGCGGCGTCGCGGTCTCGGGCATGCCGGACACGATGGACGCCCCGGACGGCCACGACCATGGCGGGACACCACCATTCTCGACCCGACGGCCCCGGCGCTCGATGCACGACGCGCCTCGTGCTCCGGGGCGCTGGCCGGCTCGTCGTGCGCCGGTCGGACGTGGGATCGTGGCGCGATGGCATCCGCCGAGATCCGCGCAGCGATCACCGCGAGCACCCGGGTGGCCGAGGAGCTGCCCGAGCCCGATCGGTCGCTGCACCTGTCGGTGGCCCACGTCCTGCAGGCGGCCGCGAGCGGTCCGTTGCGCATCGGCGAGCGTCCGCCCGAGGCGTCGGCGTCGGCGGTGCGGGCGATCCTCGACGCCGCGGAGGCGCGCCACCAGGATCCCAGCGAGCTGCCGACGACCGCCCTCTTGCGCGCGCTCGGCGAGCTGTTGGGAGACGTGACCCACGACCGCGGCACGCTCGACCGGCTCCAGCACTTCCACCTCTGCGTCGCGTCGCACCTGGCGATCGGCTACTGCGACGCGACCGGCCGCCCGCGGATCAGCGAGGTGTCGTTCTCCGACGAGGCGTACGTCGCGCGCGCGAACGGGAACCTCGGGCGCCACCGGATCCGCTGGCCGTGGAGCCGGCGCGGCTGAGCGCGACCGCCCGGTCCCGCGTGCGGCCGGCGCCCACGGGGAGGGCGCTCGGACGGCGCGGTCAGCCGGCGGGCCGCGCGGGCAGGAGTCGCGGCACGACGCGGACGCAGGCGAC
>JALRCL010000803.1 GCA_023268575.1 Patulibacter sp. | reverse complement strand
GGAGATGCCGCCGTTCGTCTGACCGTTCGCGCCGTTGCAGGTGAAGCAGCCGTTGACGTCGTGGACGAAGTTGCCCTTGATCGTGATGCCGCGCTTCAGCGTGCCGCTCGTGTTGTTCACGAGGATCCCGACGCGGTTGCTGCCGACGACGTTGTTCGTGCCGTTGTCGTTGACGACCTCGAGGCCGCTGATCGTCCAGTAGCTCTGGTTCACCAGCGACACCGCCGCGCCGCCGGCGCCCCCGCCGGCGACGTTGCGCCCGTCGACCTTCGGCTTGCGCTCCCCGCCGCCGTAGTTGCCGATCGTGATCGGGTTGCCCTCGGCGCCGGAGCCCTTCGGCTTCAGCTGCTCGACCCAGGTCTGGTCGGTGTGCAGGAGGATCCGATCGCCCGCCGCGAAGGTCTTCGCGTTGACCTTCGCCAGGGTCTTCCACGCCGTCGCCGGGCTCGTGCCCGCGTTGGCGTCCGACCCCGCGGCGGCGTCGACGTAGTAGTCCGCGGCGCTCGCGGAGGCGGCGAGGCCCAGTGCTGCCGCCCCGGCCACCGACAGCGTCCACAACGACCTGCGAAGCCTGCTCATTCCTCGTGCTCCTGTGCTGGGGGGGGATGCGTCTCGTCGGGTCCACCCAGGGGCCCAATGACGACACCGACAACGACCGTAATCTGGTCTGGCCGACGGTACTCCAGCGCGGGGGTCGCGGGCAAGGGGCCGCGTTGGGCGCGAGGGCGTGGGCGGCGGCCTGCACGAGCGGCGACGTCGACCGCCGGAGCGCCACGCGGCAGCTAGGGTGGCGGACGTGGACGACCGCCGCCACCCCGCACCCGCCTCCGGCGCTTCCCGGCAGGTGCCCGCGCGCCCGGCGCGCGCGTCGGACGCCGCGACCCGGCAGGCGCCGCGTGGCGACGACGGTCGCCCAGCGATCGTGCCCGGGCCGCCCCGCCCGCTGATCCCGGACGCGCTGCGGGCCGACCGCGGCGGCGGCGCGCCCGTCGAGCTGCCCGACGACCTGGCCACGCGGCTCGACGCCGCGCGCGCCCGGCTGCGCACCGCGGCCGAGGTCGAGCGCGGCGTCCCGCCCGTCGAGGCGGCACCGCTGCCCGACGCCGACGAGCTCCGTGCGCGCCTCGACGACGCCCGGCGGCGCCTGCGCCGGCCCGGCGGCCGCCGCGGCGGCCTGTCCGGCTGACCGATGTCCTAGCGGCGCCCTCGCGGTCCGCTCCGCCCGTTCGCCGGCGGCCGGTCCGCGTCGGCCCCGGCACCGCTCGTGGCGGCGGGTCGCGACCGCATCAGGCGAGCAGGGGGTAGCGCTCCAGTCCGTCCGCGCCGGGCACGATCGGCCCTGCGTCGGTGCGGAGCCACTCCTCCAGCAGCGAGCAGTAGAGCCCCCGGTAGTCGACCGTCGCGCGGAGGTTGCCGTCGGCGTCCAGGGACGCCAGGCCGGGGAACGCCCCGAGCTGGCCCCCGCGCACGCGCGTGCCGAGGAGCATCGCCACGCCACCGGCGCCGTGGTCGGTCCCCACGGAGCCGTTCTCCTCGGGGCGCCGGCCGAACTCGCTCCACACGAGCGTCAGCACGCGGTCGGCGATCCCGCGGCGCTCGAGGTCGGCCTGGAACGCCTCCAGCGCCCGGCCGACCTCGTCGACCTGCCGTCCGAACGAGCCGTCCTGGTTCGCGTGGCTGTCGAAGTCCAGCGCCGCGTCGATCGTGCCGCAGCGGATCGGCAGGCCCGCGCCGAGCAGGCGCGCCATGTCGGCCAGGCGCGTGCCGAGCCGGCCGTCGGGATAGGCCTCGGGGCCGTCGGCGAACCGTGCCTGGAGTTGCCCGTGGAGGTCGACCGCATCGCCGTGGACGGCGCGGGCGGCCCCGAGGACCGGATCCGACGACGTGCCGCGCCCGAGGGCCTCGAAGGCCCGCAGCAGCTCGTCGTGGAACGGCCCGCCGTCGATCCCCGGCGTGGCGATCCGGTAGTCCTGCGGCCGGTCGGTCGCCGCGACCGAGACCCGGGACGCGGCGAGCATCGGCGAGATCGTCTCGCCGAGCGTCAGGCCCTGGAGCGGGTTGTGGTCGGTGCCCACGACGTCGAGGTAGCGCCCGAGCCAGCCCGTCGTCCCCTGCGGGTCCGTGGCGCCGACCTCGTAGAAGTGGCGCGAGGTGAAGTGCGAGTGGTTCGGGCCGTCGTAGCCGATCGCGGGCAGCAGCGTGAGGCGCCCGCGATCGTGGAGGCGCTTGAGCGCCGCGGCCGCGGGATGCCAGCGCAGCTCGTCGGTCCCCCGCATCGCGAGCGTCGTGGCGGGATCGACCCAGAGCTGCGGACGCAGCCGGCGGTCGTAGCGCTGCTCGCGCTGCGGGGGCGCGAGGCTCAGCCCGTCGACGCCGCCCGAGAGCGAGACGCAGACGAGGACGCGCTCGGCGGGCGAGGCGGCGGCGACCGCCTGGGCCACCCCCTGCGGGGAGAGCGCCCGTCCCCCGAAGAGCGTCAGCCCCAGGCCGATGCCCGACAGCAGGACGGAGCGGCGGGTCAGGCCGCGACCGGCGGGGACGGGATGGCCCGGCTCGACGGGCCGGCAGCAGGCGAAGTCGCGCATGGTCAGCAGACCTGGCAGTCGGGGGCGGTGATGAGGAGGTGGCGCAGCACGTCCTGGCGCAGGGCGTTGCGCGCCGACGCCGACAGGCCGACGATCCGGCCCATGCGCGCCGCGGCGGCAACGAGGCTCGCGGCCGTGTCGGCGGCGATCGGCGGGTCGTCCCAGTGGCGCAGCGCCATCGCGACAGCCTGCTCGGGCGTCTCCTCGGCGAGGTACCCCTCGTCGGCGCCGAGCTCGTGCCCCTTCAGCGCGAGGTGCGCGAGCTGCCAGCGGGCGCGCCAGGTCGCGGTGTCGAGCCAGCGGTCCTCCCGCCAGCCCGCGATGCTCGGCGGCTGGAAGAGCCGCTGGCCGGCCTGCCGGCCGATCTCCGGCCAGCCGATCGACTCGATCCCGCGCCCGAGCGCGCGCAGCATGCCCGCCGCGTAGACGGCCGGCGGCTTCACGAGCGCGGGGCCCTCGTAGACGGCGGGGTGCATGAGGATCGCCTCGACCACCGGGAGGACCGCGTGGTCGCGCTCGACGTACAGGCGCTCCAGCGCGCGACGCTGGCCGTCGGAGGGCGGCTCGGCGACGAACGTCGACCAGAGCTTCAGGACGAAGAAGCTCGGGTGCAGCGGGTGCGCGATGCACGCGTCGACGACCGCGCCGGGCACGTAGCGGTCGCGGCGTGCGAAGAGCTCCTTCTCCCCGTCGTCGTGCCGGGTCGGATCGAACCGGAAGTCCTCGTAGCCCCGGTCGGGGTGGTACGAGGAGGTGTAGCCCGTGAGGCCGCGCGCCGCCTCGCGGACGTCGCGCTCGGTGTAGGCGCCCCGGTCCGGCCCGAGGGCGTAGAGCTCCATGAGCTCCCGCGCGTAGTTCTCGTTCGGCCGGCCCCGCTGGTTGTCGTCGCCGTCCAGCCGCACGAGCATCGCCCCGTCGCCGGTGACCGCGAGCAGCAGGTCCCGGAACGAGCCGCGACCCTCGCGACGGAAGAGGTCGACGTGCTCGCGCATCAGGGGCCACGAGCCGACGAGCTCGTCCGAGACGCCGAACCAGTCGTGGAAGAGCAGCGCGAGGCGCTCGAGGAACGGCTGGTCGGAGCGGACCATCCGGTCCAGCCAGACGAGGTGGTCGTACGGGAAGCGGGTCGGATCGATCGGCTCGCCGAGCTCGGTGAACGGCTCCGGCCCGACGAGGCGGGCGGGACCGGTGACGCGCGTGAGCGCCGCCACGGCGCCCTCGAGGCCGAGCGCGGCGAACGCGGTGGCCTGGCCGCGCAGCGGACCGAAGCCGGCGCGCCAGAGCAGCCGCTCGGCCTGCCGGGGGCCGAACGGCCCGCGGTAGCGCTCCACGCCGGCCGGGACCGGGTCGCCGGTCGGCGGCGGCGCGTCCGGCGGAGGCGGCGGCGGCGGATCGGGCAGCCCCGGGACCGGCGTTCCCGCCGGCAGGGTCGGGACGCCCTTCGCCGGCGGCGACGGTGCGGGCGCGCTCGGCATCGGCGTCGCGGGCGTGGACGGCCTCGGCTTCGGGCGAGCGGGCTTCGGGCGTGGCCGCCGGGGCTTGGGCGCCGGGCGGCAGACGCGCTGCCGACGTCCGCGGACCCGGCGGGTCCGGCACCGGCGGGCGCGGCGGGAGGGGGTCGCGCGCCGCCGCCGGCGCGGCTTCGTCTTCGTGGCCATCGCGGCGCGACGGTAGGTCCGAGGGCGCCTCGGTCGCATCGGGGAGGTCCCCATGCGACACCGGGCACCGGACGGACGACCGGCGAGGCGACCCGCCGGTGTCCGGTCGCGGGTGGCCGCCGGGCACGCCGCGCGCAGGACGCCCCGCGCCCGCGGCCATGCGAGACCGCGCCGCGCGACCGACGAGCCGAGCGACGGGACGACCGCGCGCGGTGGACCCCGGTCGCGGGCCCTGCGCCTCCCCCGGCCTGCGAGGATCCGGCCTCGATGTCGCCTCGACGCGCCCCGTCCCCGGTCCTCCGGCGCCTGCTCGCGGTCGCCCTCGGCGCCGCGCTCGTCGCGACCCTGGCCGTCGTCGCGCTCGGCGGGCGCGCCGCCGCCCAGGACGAGCCGGTCGAGCGGTTCCCGGAGGGATCCTGCAGCCGCGCCGCGGTCCGATTCGGCGTCGTCGTGCCCGACGGCGGCGCGGCGGGTCGCGCCGCGGCGCAGCGGTTGGCCACCGACCTCGGCGAGCTCCTCGCCTGCCCGGTCGAGCTCGTCCTGCGCCAGGATCCCGGCGAGCTCGTCGCGGGCCTCGCGCTGCACCAGATCGATGTCGCGCAGCTCGACCCGGAGGCGCTCGTCGTCGCCAACCGGGTCGCCGGGATCGGCCCGATCGTCGCCTACGGCACCGGGCTCGGCGAGCCCGCGCGCGGGTCGGCGGCCCAGGTCTGGGTCGGCCGCGACGGCGCCCGTCGGCTGAGCGACCTCCGCGGCGACCGGGTCGCGCTCGGCGTCCCGGGCACCGCGGGCGGCGACCTGCTGCCACGCCGGGCGCTGCAGGCCGCCGGGCTGCGGACGGGCGCGGTGACGGGCACCGACGACGTCCGCCTCGCGTCGCCCTCGACCTCCGACGCCGAGGCGCTGGACCGCGTTCGCCGGGGGCGCGTCGACGCCGCCGTCACCACGGGCCCGGTCACCGGCGCGGACGCCCGGGGCCTGCGCGCCGCCTGGAGCTCGCCGCCGCTGCTGGGCGACGTGCTGGCCGCCCGGCCCGGGCTGCCCGGCGCGCTGCGCCGTCGGCTCGGCGCGGCCCTGCGCGCTCTCAGCGGCGCGTCGCTGCTGCCGCTGGCGCGCCGCGCGGGCATCGAGCAGCCGACGGGGCTCGTCAGCGTCCCGCTGGACCTCTACGGCCCGGTCGCCGACGCGCTGGACCACCTCACCGCCGCCGGCCTGCGGCCCTAGCTCTTCCACCTAGGGGTCGCTCAGCCGTCGTCGCCGGCGCGCAGCAGCGCCAGCACGGCGAGGACCCGGCGGTGGTCGCCGGCCGAGGCCGGCAGGTCGAGCTTGCCGAGGATGCTCGTGACGTGCTTCTCGACCGCGCCGTCGGTGACGACGAGCGCCTCGGCGATGCCGCGGTTCGAGCGGCCCTCGGCCATGAGGCGCAGGACCTCCTGCTCGCGCGGCGTGAGCGTCGCCAGCGGATCGTCCTCGCCGCCGGCCCGCCGCCGGACGACGAGCTGGGCGACGACCTCGGGGTCCAGCGCGGTGCCGCCGCCCGCGACCCGCTCGCAGGCCCGCACGAACTCGCCGGGCTCGGCGACGCGATCCTTCAGGAGGTAGCCGACCCCGCCGCGGCCGTCCGCGAGCAGCTCGGCGGCGTACGTCCGCTCGACGTACTGGGAGAGGACGAGCACCGGCTGCTCGGGACGCCGGGCGCGCAGCTCGAGCGCCGCGCGGACGCCCTCGTCGGTCTGCGTCGGTGGCAGGCGCACGTCGAGCAGCGCCAGGTCGGGCTCCAGCGCCGTGCCGCGGCGGACGATCTCCTCCGCCGTCTCGACGGCCGCGACCACCTCGTGCCCGTGGTCGCGCAGCAGGCGGGTGAGCCCGTCGCGCAGGAGGGCGTGGTCCTCGGCGATCAGGACGCGCACGGC
>JALRCL010000726.1 GCA_023268575.1 Patulibacter sp. | reverse complement strand
CAGGATGATGCGGTGGTAGCGCAGCTTTTCGGGCTTGAAGTCGTCGGCGCCGATGCTGGTGCCCAGGGCGGTGATGAGGGTGGTGATCTGCTCGGAGCTGATGAGCTTGTCGAAGCGGGCGCGCTCGACGTTGAGCACCTTGCCGGCGACGAGGGAGAGCGGCTCCGCCAGCGCGTCGATCTGCTGGCTGAAGCGCTTGCGGTCCGCGTCGGTCAGCTCGTCGTAGAGCGCGAAGCCCAGCGGCGTCTTGCGGCGGTACGCGTCGAGGCCCTTCTGGACGTCGGCGAAGCGCGCCTGGATCGTCGTGACGAGCTCGCCCTCGCCCCGCTCCTTGAGCGCGGGGACGAGCAGCTCGAACGCCTTGCGCGAGCCCTCGAGGTTGCCCTGGAAGTCCGCGAGGTCGGTGTGCGAGTAGCGGTCCTCCTCGCCGGTGATCTTCGAGTTGGCGACCTCGTCGAGCAGCCCGAGGGCGCCGTTGGCGAGCTGGGCCGGCTGGATCTCGACCTTCTTCGCGCGGGCGGCCAGGGCGCCGATGTCGTCCTGGAGCTTCGTGGCGTAGCGGGCGGTGCCCTTCGTGGTGTCCTTCGTCCAGAGGATCTGCTCGATCCGGTGGAAGCCGGTCCACTGCGCCTTGTCGGCGACGTCGTTGACGCGCGCGTCGATCTGCGGGTCGAGGTCGCCGAAGCTCTCGGCGATCGGCTCGATCCGCTCGTAGTGCATCCGCAGCGGGCCGAACTGGTCCTTCGCGGACTGGACGTCGCCGCCCTTCAGCGCGGCGACGAACGGGGCGACGCCGCGGACGAGCGCGGCCGTCTCCTGCTCGACGTAGGCCTTGTACTGCTCGACGGCCTTCGCGAGGGCGGGATCGTCGGCGCTGCCCGGGGTGGCCACGGTGCCGCCCGTGACGGTGAGCTTCGCCTTGCCGTAGTGCGGGTCGTCCTCGCCGTTGGCGGCGAGGATGCAGTTCATGACGTACGTCCCGGGCTGCAGCGTGAGGCTGAAGTTCCCGGACAGGCCCGGCGCGAGGTTCTCCTTCTCGCCGAGGATGATGCCGTCCTCGTTGAGGACCTCGAACTCGTCGACCTGGCTCGAGGACGGGTTCTTCGCCTCGAACGTCACCGCACCGGACCGCACGCTCGCCGTCGCCGGCTCGCAGCCCCCGTCGCCGATCGTCACGGCGACGCGCTGGCTCCCGGCGTTCGCCTTCGTGCTCGCGGTCCCCGAGCCGCCGGTGGTCGCGGTGTCGTCGTCGCTGCCGCAGGCGGCCAGGCCGGTCGCCGCGACGCCGGCCGCGGTGAGCGCGAGGAGGCGGGAACGTGAGAGACGCTGCATCGGGTGCTCCTGGGGGTCGGTCGCCGCGCCGGAGGGCGTCAGGCGGTCTGGGGGGCGCTGGCGGCGGAGGCGGCGGTGCCTCGGCGCCAGCGCTCGGGCCAGAGGACGAAGGCGAGCATCGGCACCGCATAGGCGGTCCAGCCGATGATCTCGGCCCACGACGGGTGCGGGCGGATGCCGAGCATCGCCGTGACGAGGTTCGAGAAGACGTTCTCGGCGTTCGGCTGGATCACCGACGAGAGGTCGAGCGGGGAGTGCTGGAGGCTCGTGTACCACCCGGCCTCGAACGCCGAGTGGGCGGCGGAGGCCACGAGGCCGGCTGCGACGACCACGAGGAAGGCCCCGGTGAGCTTGAAGAACCGCGTGAGGTTGATCCGCACGCCGCCGCGGTAGATCCCCCAGCCGATGAGCGCGGCGAGCGCGAGGCCGAGCGCGACGCCGACGAGCACGCTGGTGCGCGAGTACCCGGCCGCCGAGAGGTCGGCGTTGAAGTACGGGACGATGAAGACCGCCGTCTCGAACCCCTCGCGTAGGACGGCGAAGAACGCCATCACGACGAGCGCGGTGCTCGACCCGGTCGCGATCGCCGCGGCGGTCGAGGCGCGCAGCTCGCTGGCCATCGTCCGCGCGTGCTTGCGCATCCAGATGATCATCGTCGTGACCATCCCCACGGCGACGAGCGCGACGATCGACTCGAAGCCCTCCTGCTGCTTCTGCGGCAGGTTCTCGCCGGCGATCTCGAGGCCGACGCCGACCCCGATGCAGATGAGCACCGCGATCGAGACGCCGATCCAGACGTAGCGGAGCAGGTCCCGTCGCCCCTGCTGGACGAGGAAGGCGGCGATGATGCCGACGATCAGCGACGCCTCGACGCCCTCGCGGAGGCCGATGACGAACTGGACGACGGGGAGCGTGGCGAGCGTCGACATGGCGATGGCCGTCGTCTTCGGGGCGGCGGACGGCGAGCGATGGTAGGGCACCCTGATGCGACGACGACGGTTCTGGGCGCCTCCCCACCCACCTGGCGCACCAACGCTCGGAACTCGTCCGATCGGCGCTCATCGGGCGCCGACGCACGTCCGTGCCGGCAGCGGGCGGCCGGCCGGCGGCGTCCGGGCGCGCGCGAGCCCTATCCTCGGCGGATGCTCGCTCCCGACACCCCGACGGCTCCCGTGGCCGCGCGTCTGCGCGGCGTGGCGAGCTCGCCGGTACGGGAGATCCTCGCGCTGACGGAGCGCGCGGGCGTCCTGTCGTTCGCCGGCGGCCTGCCGGCGCCGGAGCTCTTCGACGTCGCCGGGCTGCGCGAGGCGTTCGCCGCGGTGCTCGCCGACGGCGCGGCGGGCCGCAGCCTGCAGTACTCCACGACCGAGGGCGACCCGGAGCTGCGCCGTCGGATCGCCGATCGCCTGACGGCCCGCGGCGTGCCGACCGACCCCGACGGGCTGCTCATCACCAGCGGGTCGCAGCAGGCGCTGACGCTCATCGCCGCGGTGCTGCTGGAGCCCGGCGACCGGATCCTCGTCGAGTCGCCGTCCTACCTCGCCGCGCTCCAGGCCTTCCAGCTGGCGGGCGCGGTGCCCGTGCCGGTTCCCTGCGACGAGGACGGCCTCGACCCGGACGCGCTCGACGCCCTCGTCGCCGAGCACCGCCCGAAGCTCCTCTACACCGTCCCGACGTTCCACAACCCCACGGGCCGCACCCTCCCGGAGGACCGCCGGGTGGCGCTCGCCGACGCGATCGCCCGCCACCGGCTGTGGACCGTCGAGGACGACCCCTACGGCGAGCTGCGCTACGCCGGGGAGCCGGTCGCCCAGCTGGCCGCCCGCCCGGACGCCGCGCCGTACGTCCTGGCGCTCTCGACGCTGTCGAAGGTCGCCGCGCCGGGTCTGCGGATCGGGTGGGTGCGCGCCCCCGAGTCGCTGCGCAAGCCGCTGACGATCGCCAAGCAGGCCGCCGACCTGCACTCCTCGACGATCGACCAGGCCGCGACCGCCCGCTGGCTCGCGCACGCCGACCTCGACGCGCACCTCGAGCGCCTGCGGTCGGTGTACCGCGAGCGACGCGACGCGATGCTCGCCGGCCTGCCCGACGCGCTCCCGGAGGGCTCGGTCTTCAACCGCCCCGACGGCGGCATGTTCCTCTGGGTCCGGCTGCCGGAGGGCCAGGACGCCACGGCGCTCCTCCCCCGCGCCCTCGACGAGCAGGTCGCGTTCGTGCCGGGCGCCCCGTTCTACGCCAGCGACCCGGACCCGCGGACGCTGCGCCTGTCGTTCACGACCCACGCGCCGGAGGCGATCGCCGACGGCCTGCGCCGGCTCGCCGC
>JALRCL010000662.1 GCA_023268575.1 Patulibacter sp. | reverse complement strand
CGGGGTCGCTCGGCGGCCGGTCGCGGCGAACAGGGTCGCGGCAGGGACCCCCGCACCGCCACCGGAGCACCACCCCGATCTTTCGCGCGTCGCGCTCGGCCGGGATCGATCGACGATCGGCCGAGCCTCGAGGTCGGGGACCGAGCGTGGGCGGACCAGACGCCTCGGGACGGTCGGGAGCGTCGGATGACGTCCGGGGCGTGCACGCGCCGTCCTCGGCCGCGACGCGGCCCGGGTCCCGCGGATCCGGCTCAGGCAGGCAGGACGAGCGGCGGCACGCGTGCGCCGAGGTCGGCGATCGTCGTCGACGCCAGGCGCTGCTCGATCGCCGCCAGCACGTCGCGATCCAGGGCCACGAGGTCGGCCTGGATCCGCTGGCCGGCGGCGCAGTCGGGGTGCGCGTCGTGCACGCCGAGCACCGGCTCGGCCCCGTGGACCGCGTGCCACACGCGGTCGAGCCCGGTCGTCGCGGGGTCGACGGCCACCTGCCACCCGCCGGCGACCCCTGGGCGGGAGGTCACGAGCCCGGCCTCGCGCAGCCGACCGAGGACCCGCCGTACGTGGACGGGGTTCGTGCCGACGCTGCCGGCGAGGGCGGGCGAGGCGAGCGGCGCGTCGGCGGCCGACAGCAGGGTCATCAGGTGGACCGCGACGGCGAACTGGGTGTTCGTGGGACCGGCCATCAGGGCCTCCCATCGTAGCGCGCAACCGTGATCGACTCTGTTACGGTTATAACCGTCATCGCTTCGAGTACGGATCGGACCCGCACCGATCCCCGCCCCAAGGACCTCCACATGAGCCTCGTCGTCACCGGCGCCTCCGGCCAGCTCGGCCGCCTCGTCGCCCAGCACCTCCTCGACCGCGTCGAGCCGTCGCAGGTCGTGCTCCTCACCCGCCGGCCCGAGGAGCTGGCCGACCTCGCCGCGCGCGGCGCGGACGTGCGCCACGCCGACTTCGACCAGCCCGAGACCCTGCGGACCGGCTTCGCCGGAGCCGAGCGGGTGCTGCTCATCAGCACGGACGCCGTCGGCGCGCGCGTGCACCAGCACGCCGAGGGCGTCGACGCCGCGAAGGCGGCCGGTGCGCGCTTCATCGCCTACACCTCGGTTCCGAAGCCGACGGCGGACAACCCGGCCGCCGTCGCCGACGACCACCGGCGGACGGAGGAGCTCATCGTCGCCAGCGGCCTCGATCACGCCTTCCTGCGCAACGGGCTCTACACCGACATGCAGGTGCCGACCGCGCAGCAGGCGCTCGCCACCGGACTGCTCGTGACGAACGAGGGCGCGTCGCGCACGGCGTACGTCACGCGCGAGGACGCCGCGGCGGTCGCGGCCGCCGTGCTCGCCGGGGTCGACGGCGAGCCGGCCGCGGTCGCCTACGACGTCGTCGGCGAGCGCCTGAGCGCCGCGGACCGCGCTGCGACCTTCGCCGCCGTGGGCGGCACGCCGGTCGAGGTGGTCCAGACCGACGACGCGGGCCTCCTCGAGGGCCTGCAGGCCGCCGGCCTCCCGCATCCCCTGCCGGAGATCCTCGTGAGCTTCGGCAAGGCCAGCCGCGAGGGCTTCCTCGACGTCGACTCGGACGCGGTCACCCGTCTCGCCGGTCGCACGCCGCAGACGCTGCGCGACGTGCTCGGCGCCGCGCTCGCGACCGCCTGAGCACGCGGACGCCGTCACTCCCGATCGGGGGCGTGACGGCGCTCGGCCTCCAGCAGCAGGTGGAGGTCGGCGATCGTCGACGACGCGCGCAGGGGGCGGTCGAGCGCCTCGGCCAGCCGGCTCAGGCGGTAGCGCAGCGAGTTCGGGTGCAGGTGCAGCGACTCCGCGGCCGCCCGCACGTCGAGCTCGGCGTCGAACCACGCGCGGACGGCCGCACGGAGCCCGGGACGCGAGTCGAGGACCTCGCCGAGCGCCTCGAGCTTCGGTGCGATCGCCGCGCGGTCGACGTGCGCGAGGACCGTCTCGGTGAGGTCCAGGTCGTCGAAGCGCCGCCACCGCCGCGCGTGGTCGACGAGCTCGACGGCCACCTGGGCGTCGCGGACGCTCGCGGCGATCCCCGCCGCGCCGGTGAACGACCGCCCGAGCCCGACCTCGACGTCGGGATCGGCCTCGAGCACCGCGACGACGAGGCGCTCGGCGGGGTCGTCGTCGCGCAGGAGCGGCTCGACCTCGGGGCTCGGCGCGGCGTCCTCCTCGCGCGAGATGCCGGAGGGCGGCACCGGCGCACCGGGGAGGACGACCGCGACGCGCCCCCGGTCCTCGGCGACGAGGCCGACCTCGCCCTGGGCCTCCAGCAGCGACTCGAGCTCGGCCAGTCCGGCGTCGCCGAGCGCGACCGGGCGCCGCAGCACGAGCGCGCGGTGCGGCTGCTCGAGGGCGACGCCGAGGGCTCGGATCCGCGCCCCGGCCGCCGGGTCGACCGTCCCGCCGTCGCGCAGCAGCTCCTCGAGCAGCGCGCGGCGGATCGCGCGGTCCTGCTCGCGCTTCGTCTCCGCCAGGCGCGACGCGGCGGCGACGAGCGGCACCGTCGCCTGGACCGCGGCGCGCCCGAGCCGCGGAGCGGCGGCGCGGGTGCGGGTCGCCAGGACGACCCAGTCGGGCGCCTCCGTCCCGTCGTCCTCGTCGAGCACCGGCGCGGCGATCACCGTCCAGGGGGGCGAGCGCCACTCCCGCACGCCCGAGACCGGGTCGTGGAAGGCATCCCGCAGGTCCTCGGGCAGCGCGCCGCTGGCCACGCGGGGCCGGCCGTCGTTGCGCACGACCGCCGCCGAGCCGTCCAGCAGCGACGCGAGCCGCTCCACGAGCACCGGCTCCGGGTCGGGCGTGCGCAGCGCGTCGATGAGGTACCGCTGGATCGAGGAGAGCCGTTGCAGCGAGCGCATCTCGCTGGAGAGCAGCGACCGCTGCACGAACGCCGCGACCTCGCGGAACGGCGTCTCCAGCGGCACGGTGAAGACGGGGAACCCGAGCCGGCGGCCCTCGTCCAGCAGCGCCTCGGGCGGCTCCTCGAAGGCGATCCCCAGCCCGACGCCGAGCGCCGACACGCCGTGGTCGTGGAGCTCGCGCACGAGCGTTCGCTGCGCGACCTCGTCCCCGGCGAGGCGCACGCCGGTGGTGAGCATCACCCACTCCGGCGCGAGCCAGCGGACGGGGTGGTCGATCTCGACGGTGTGGACCCCGGAGATCCGGCGCGCCCCCGCGCTCGACGAGGCGGTGACGAGCTGCAGGCCGAGCTCGTGGTGATCGAGCAGGTCCCGCAGCGAGAAGGGTCCGGCGCTCACCCGACCATCTTCGCGCGTCGGCGGGCAGCCCCCGAACGACGAAGCGTCGCGTGCACGGACGGCGCGACACGCCGTCCGTCCGACGCGCCGCCGTGGATCGGACGAGAGGACCGGCCCTCGTTCGTGACGGCTCCGGTGGGCGGGGCGTCCGTCAGGAGCGAGGCTGGCGGAGCCGGCCCGCCCCCCGTTCCCCCCGGAGGCCCGTCCATGTCCCGTCCCCCGAGTCCGCTCTGGCACCCATTCGCCGACATGGGTGCGGTCGCGACGTCCCCGTTCCTCATCGACCGCGCGGAGGGCACGACCGTCTGGGACGGCGACGGCCGCCCATACCTCGATGCGACCGCCGCGCTCTGGTACGCGAACCTCGGCCACGGTCGCGAGGAGCTCGCCCGCGCCGCAGCCGACCAGCTCCGACGCCTCGACGCGTACAGCACCTTCGGCGACTTCACGAACGCGCCGGCGGAGGCGCTGGCGCACCGGCTCGCCGCGCGCTTCCCCGAGCCGGGGGCGAAGGTGCTCCTGGCGTCGGGCGGGGGCGACGCGATCGATGCGGCGGCGAAGATCGCGCGGGCCTCGTTCGCCGCGCGGGGCGCACCCGAGCGGGTGCACCTCATCAGCCGGGAGCACGGCTACCACGGCACCCACGGGCTGGGGACGGCGATCGCCGGGATCCCGGCCAACCGCGAGGGGTTCGGCCCGCAGGCGCCGGACCAGTCCGTGATCGCGTGGGACAGCGTCGCCGCGCTCGAGGCCGAGATCGAGCGAGTCGGACCCGAGCGGGTGGCGGCGTTCTTCGTCGAGCCCGTGATCGGCGCCGGAGGCGTGCGCCTGCCGCCCGAGGGCTACGTCGAGGGCGTGGCCGAGGTCTGCGCCCGGCACGGCGTGCTGCTCGTCGCCGACTGCGTGATCTGCGGCTTCGGGCGCCTCGGCACGTGGCTCGGGGTCGACCGCTGGCCGGTGGTCCCGGACCTCGTGACGCTCGCGAAGGGCCTGACGGGCGGCGCGCTGCCCCTCGGGGCGACGCTCGTGCGCGAGGCGGTCGCCGCGCCGTTCTTCCCGGGGGCGCCAGGCGCTCCCGTGCTGCGCCACGGCGCGACGTACGCCGGGCACCCCGTCGCCTCCGCGGTCGCGCTCGCCGCCCTGGACCTCTACGAGCAGGAGGGCCTGATCGAGCGCGGCGCAGAGCTCGAGGTGCCGCTCGCGGACGCGCTGGCGCCGCTGGACGGCCACGAGCTCGTCGGCGAGGTCCGCGCGGGACTCGGCCTGCTCGCGGGGATCGACCTGGCCGACGACGTGCTGGCCGAGCGCCCCGGGGCGCCCCAGGCCTGGGCGCTCGGCGCGCGCGAGGCCGGCGTGCTCGTCCGGCCGCTGGCGCGCGGCGTGGCCGTGTCGCCTCCGCTGACCGTGTCGCTGCGCGACATCGCCCGGATCGGCGACGCGCTGCACGCGGGGCTGGAGGCCGTGGGCCGCTGACGCCCGGGCCCCACCGTGGCGGGCGGGTGAGGGCGGCCGAGGCCGCCCTCACCCCTCGCCGACGACGGCGCGCAGCTCCGTCAGCACCGCGTCGAGCACGGCCGGCAGCGTCGCCTCGCCG
>JALRCL010000622.1 GCA_023268575.1 Patulibacter sp. | reverse complement strand
CGCGACCGCCGCCCGCTGCCGGACGCCCGCGCCGCCGCGCTGGCGGCGGCCGCGGTGCCGCTCGGGCTCGTCACGTTCCTCGTCGGGCTCGCGCTCACCGGCCATCCGTGGACGGCCCCGTTCGACGTCCAGGCCGAGTGGCATCGCCAGACGACCGCGCCGTGGGTCGGCGCCTGGGACGGGCTCGTCGCCGGCTGGCACGGCGCAGGGCAGGTCCTCGGCCTGGAGCAGGCACCCGGAGAGGGCATGCTCGGGGTCGCCCGGCTGAACGTCGCGCTGCTGCTCTGCCTCGTGGGGGCGCTGCTGTGCCTCGTCGGCACCGCTCGGCGCCTGCGCCCGAGCCTCGCGGCGTACGCCGGCATCGCGCTGCTCATGCCGCTCTGCTCGCCGGCCTCGGCCGACGGCGGCACCCAGCCGCTCATGTCGTTGCCACGCTTCGTCGGGGTGCTCTTCCCGCTGGCGATCTGGCTGGCGTGGTGGCTCGACCGCCGCGGCCCGGGCTGGCGCTGGACGCTCGCCGTCGGCGGCGGCGCGCTGCTGGCGCTCGTGGCGGCGCTCACCGCCCGCTGGATCTTCGTCGCCTGACCGGCCGCACCCGGACCGTCCTCCGGCGGGCCGGCTCGCCGGGCCGCGGAGGGGACGGCCGCCGCCCCGCCGCGACGGGACGGCTACCGTTCTCCGCCGTGAGCGACGCACGGCCCGAGCCCGAGATCCCGGCCACGGGCCGTCGCTGGGGCGCCCTCGAGGGGATCCTCGCGCTCGTCACTGCGATCGGCCTGACGCTCTTCGCCGGCATCCCGCAGGTCGTGATCGGCGACGACACCGGGACCGCCGAGGTCACCGGCAACGCCATCTCGATGGTGTTGCAGAACATCGTCTTCGTCGGCGCGCCGATCGCGCTGCTCGCGGTGATGGGGTACCGGATCGGCCGCGGCGACCTCGGATGGCGCGGCCCCCGGCGGAGGTGGCTGGCGATCGGCCTGCTCGTCGGCGCCGCCGTCGCGTACCTCCTGCTGTCCTCCGGCCTCGCGCACCTGCTGGGCGTCGCCGACGAGCAGGACGAGCTGCCCGACAAGCTCGGCGTCAACGTCTCGGCGCTCGCCGGGATCGTCATCGGCCTGGCGGTCACCGTCCTCGCGCCGATCGGGGAGGAGACGCTCCTGCGCGGCGTCGTCTACCCCGGCCTGCGCACGACGTTCGGGCGGATCGCGCCCGGCTGGCTGGCGATCGCGCTCGCCGCGGTGATCGACGGCATCCTCTTCGGCGCGCTCCACGCCGCCGGCACCGACGTCGGCTTCCTCCCGATCCTCGCGCTGTTCGGCGCGGTCCTCTGCCTCCTCTACCAGTGGACCGGCTCGCTGTACCTGCCGATCGTCCTGCACGCCACGAACAACACCGTCGCGATCACGCAGGCCGCCGACTGGAGCGCCGGACAGGGCCTCGCGCTGTGGGTCGCCGCGATGGCGATCCTGACGCTGCTCGGCGTCGGGGTCCGCCGCGGCGCCGGCGACGCGCCGTTCCTGCCCGCGCGCTGACCGCCGTCGGGCCGCGAGGCCGTGCCCGGCACGGCGGACGGACGGCGGCGCACGGCCCGCGCGGGGAGGGCTTGGACGCGCCAGCTCCGGGGTATCGTGTCGGCCATGAGAGCCTCCCTTCGCGCCGGCGCGCTGGCCTCCGCCGTCCCGCTGCTCCTCGTCTCCGCGGCGGCCGCCCGGGCCCAGGACCCCGCGCCGGCGCCCGCGCCGACCGCCCCACCGGCGCTCGACCTGAAGCTCTCGATCGAGAAGGCCCCGGACAACCTGTCGTTCAAGGGCAGCACCTGGCGCGCGCTCGTGGTGACGAACCAGTACGTGCCCGGCACGAAGGTGACCTTCGAGTTCACCGCCGGCACGCGCCGGACCGTGAAGCGCGTGACGCTGAAGCCCGTGAAGGGCTCCGCGAAGGGCGTCGTGCGGGCGTCGTACCGCAGCGCGAGCGCCAGCCGCGTCGTCGTGCGGACCCGGATCGGCGAGGGCCAGCCGGCCGCCCCGACCGGCCGGGAGACCCAGATCGTCCAGCAGTTCACGCCGAGCGTGAAGGCCGGTGCGACGGGCACCGCCGTCACCTGGCTGCAGCGCAAGCTCAAGGCGAAGGGCTACGTCCCCGGCCGAGCCGGTCGCTACGACGCCCGGACGAGCCGCGCCGTCCTCGCGTATCGCAAGGTCACCGGCATGGCGCTGACGACGCAGGCCAACCGCGCCGTGTTCGAGGGGCTGCGCGCGGGGAAGGGCACGTTCAAGGTCCGCTTCCCGGGCCACGGCCGCCACATCGAGGGCGACATCCGGCGGCAGGTGCTCGCGCTGATCGGCGCCGGTGGCAAGGTCGAGCGGATCTACCACACCTCCCCCGGCGCGCCGGCGACCCCGACGATCCGCGGCACGTTCCGCGTCTACCGCAAGGACCCGGGCACGAACGCGAAGGGGATGTACGCCTCCTCGTACTTCATCCGCGGCTACGCGGTCCACGGCTACCCGTCGGTGCCGACCTACCGCGCGAGCCACGGCTGCTTCCGCGTGCCGATGGAGGACGCCCGCTCGATCTACGACTGGATCCGGATGGGCACGATCGTCGACACGTACGTCTGAGCGGCTGGACTAGCCTGCCGCGCATGGGGACCGCCGACGCGAAGGCCACGCTGATCACCGAGCTGCGGGAGCACGCGCTCGTGCTCGGCGAGGTGACGCTCACGAGCGGTCTCACCGCCTCCTACTACGTCGACGCCAAGCGGGCGATCCTGCGTCCGGCCGGCTTCCTCGCCCTCGGCGCGCTCGTCGCCGAGCAGGCGGCCCGCCTGGACGCGACCGCCGTCGGCGGCATGACGATGGGCGCGGACCCCGTCGCGTGCGCGGCGCTCGCCGGCGGGGCGCGGGCCAACGCGTTCTTCGTCCGCAAGGAGAGCAAGGCCCACGGCCTGCAGCGCCGCGTCGAGGGGCCGCTGCTGACCGACGCCGACCGCTGTCTCGTCGTCGAGGACGTCGTCTCGACCGGCGGCTCGACGGTCCAGGCGCTCGAGGCGCTGCAGGCCGAGGGCCGAACCGTCGTCGGCGTCGTCTCGGTCCTCGATCGCCTGATGGGCGGTGCGGCCCGGATCGAGGCGGCCGCCGGAGCCCCGTACGTCGCGCTGACGACGATCGACGACGTCTACCCGGACCGCCCGGCGAGCTGAGCCGGGGACCGGCGGCGCTCGCGCGGCCGGACGGCGGCCTCGGACCCGGCGCTCGCCGGGCATCCCGAGAGGGATGCACCACGTCAGGTGTACCTTGATGTGCATGCGGACCAACGTCGAGATCGACGACGCGGTGATGGCGGAGGCCCAGCGCTTGATCGGGACGAGGACGAAGCGCGAGACGGTCGATATCGCGCTCCGGGAGCTCGTCGCCCGGCACCGTCGGCTCGGGATCCTCGACCTCCGCGGCACGATCGAGTGGGAGGGCGACCTCGACGAGTCCCGCCGGGGCCGAGCGTGATCGTCGTCGACACGAGCGTCTGGATCGACCTCCTCCGGGGCCGCGCCACGCCGGCGGTGGCGACGTGCGTCTCGCTGATCGAGCGCGGCGATCCGGTCGCGCTGACCGACATCGTCTACGCCGAGCTCCTCCAAGGGGTGCGGGACGAGCACCAAGCGGCGGTGCTCGACGAGCGTCTCCGGGCGTTCCCGATCCTGCGCCTCGAGGCGCTGGGCGATCACGCGCTCGCGGCTCGCCTCTGTCGGACCGCCCGACGGAGCGGCGTGACGATCCGCAAGACCCTCGACTGCCTGATCGCCGCCCCGTGCGTCCGCACGGGCGCGCCACTGCTGCACGCCGACGCCGACTTCGACCGGCTCGCCTCCTGCACCGAGCTCCGGATCCACCCGATCGGGGCCTGACCCGTGCGGTTCCCGTCGTCGACGCGGCCGGAACCGACCGAGGCCGCCTCGCGCGGGCGCCGCGGTCAGCGACCCGCGCGCCAGGCGTGGGCGGCGAGCCCGCAGAAGCCGACGGTCGTGGCGACGAACGACCCGGCCGCCGCGGCCTTGTAGGGCAACCCCTGGTCGAGGTCGTCGGAGAACGCGAGCGGCAGGAACGCCATCGCGTTCGTCCACGCGCCGATCTGCAGCGCGCGGGTCGGCAACCGCGGGGCATCGGGCAGCGCCGCCCCGAGCGCGACCGACGCCGTGCCGAGCGCCGCGAGGTCGAGATGCCACTGACGGATCCTCGACGGGTGCTTGATCCCGAGGCGCCGCGCGAGCTCGGGCTGCTGCCGGCAGAGCGTGAAGACCCAGCCCGAGAGCGCGCCGGCCGCGAGCTCGGCGGCTCCGGAGCGCACGAGGGGCGAGGGACGGTCGCCGCCGGCCATCAGTCGAGCCACGCGTCCCGCGCGTCCAGCGTCGTGCGGTCGCGCGCCGCGAGCAGGTCCAGCTGCGGCCCGGTCCGCGGCAGCTCGTGGCGGAAGAAGAACCGCGCGGCCTGGCGCTTGCCGTCGTGGAAGTCGCTCTCGTGACCGGCGGCGGCGAGCCACTGCTCGAGCCAGATCCACGCGACGACGACGTGCCCGGCGGCCTCGAGGTACGCCGTGGCGTTGGCGAGCGCGACCTCGGCCCCGGCGGGCCCGTCGCCCCAGAGGATCCCGGTGACCTCGAGCAGGCGCCCGAGCCGCGCGGCGAGCGCCTCGGCGAGCTCGGCGGACTCCCCGCCGGCCTCGCGGGCCCGCCCGATCGTCGCGCCGATCGTCTCGGCCAGCAGCGCCAGCCCGGCACCGCGCTGCATCGTGACCTTGCGGCCCAGCAGGTCGAGCGCCTGGATCCCGTGGGTGCCCTCGTGGATCGGGTTGAGGCGGTTGTCGCGGTAGTGCTGCTCGACCTCGTAGTCGCGCGTGTAGCCGTAGCCGCCGTGGACCTGGATCGCCAGCGCGTTGGCCTCCAGGCACCACTGCGACGGCCACGACTTCGCGATCGGGGTGAGGACCTCGAGCAGCAGCCGGGCGCGGGCGCGGCCCTCGGCGTCCTCCAGGCTGCGCTCGTCGTCGACGAGCCGCGCGCAGTACATGAGCAGCCCGAGGCCGCCCTCGACGTAGCTCTTCTGCGCCAAGAGCATCCGTCGCACGTCGGGGTGCTCGACGATCGGGGACTGCGGGGCGGCGGGGTCCTTCGCGCCCAGCGGCCGGCCCTGCGGCCGCTCGCGGGCGTAGCGCAGCGCCTTGCGGTAGCCCGTCGACCCGAGCGCGACGGCCCCGAGGCCGACGCCGATCCGGGCCTCGTTCATCATGTGGAACATCCCGGCGAGGCCCTGCCCAGGCTCGCCGACGATCCAGCCGATCGCCCCCGCCTCGCCGCCGGGCCGCTGCCCGCCCTCGCCGAAGGCCAGCACGGTGTTCACCGTGCCGCGCCAGCCCATCTTGTGGTTCAGGCCGACGAGCGCGACGTCGTTGCGCTCCCCGATCGATCCATCGTCGTCGAGGAGGAAGCGCGGGACGAGGAAGAGCGAGATCCCCTTCGTGCCCGCCGGCGCGTCCGGCAGCTTCGCGAGCACGAGGTGGACGATGTTCTCCGTCAACTCGTGCTCGCCGCCGGAGATCCACATCTTCGAGCCGAAGAGCCGGAAGCTCCATATGCACCATCAAACCGCCCGGTGCGAGCAGGCGCTTGCATTCGGCCAAGATCTTGCGGGTTGCCTT
>JALRCL010000564.1 GCA_023268575.1 Patulibacter sp. | reverse complement strand
GTCGCCGAGCGGGACCTCTCGGCCCAGCAGCTCGCTGAGGCGGCGCTGGAGGCGCGCCGCGAGGACCGCCCCGCGCGTGTGGATGCCGACGACCACGAGCTCGGACGGGTCCGGATGCCGCTCCACGATCTCGTGGGCGATCCGGGCGAGCGTGCGCGACAGGTCGTCGCCGTCGAGGACGGTGGTCTCGGACACGGGGAGCGGTCGTCCCGGCCTCACGGGACCGGCTTAACGAACCGCCGCTGACCCTAGCAGCGGCGGCGGCGGCGGTCGTGACCGAGCGCACCCAGCTGCGGCGCGCGGTCCCGGGCCCCGGGTCAGGGAGCCCGCTGCTCGGCGTCCGGATCGTCGAGACCCCCCGGACCGCCGACGGGCGCGCGGGTGCGCCCCGCGCCGGGTCGCAGCTCGGGCCTCCCCCGCTCGGGGAACGGGATCTCGACGACGTCGAAGTCGCGCGGCAGGATGGTCTCGGGGTGGATGGCGCGCGCCTCCTCGAGGGCCTCGGACGGCCGGTGGCGCGCCGAGAGGTGGGTGAGCGCCAGCAGGCGGACCCCGGCTGCGGCGGCGAGCTCGGCCGCCTGCGCGGCGGTCGAGTGCCCCGTCTTGCGCGCTCGGGCCCGCTCGTCGCTCGTGAACGTCGCCTCGTGCACGAGGACGTCGGCGCCGTCGGCGGCCCGGCGGACCGCGTCGCACGGCCGGGTGTCACCGGACAGCACGATGGTGCGACCGAGCCGCGCTTCCCCCATCACCTGCTCCGGTCGCACGCCGGCGACGGTCTCGCCGCGTTGCAGCCGACCGAAGTCGCGCGGCTCCGTGACGCCGAGGCTCCGCGCGGCCTCGGGATCGAACCGCCCCGGCCGTCCGTCCTCGACGAGCGCGTAGCCGCGGGCGCGCGTCCGGTGCTGAACGTCGAGGGCGTGGACCGTCCAGCCGTCGCGACGCAGCGCCGCTCCCGCCGCGAGCTCGAGGACCTCCAGGGGGTAGCGGACGCCGCCGGTGATCCGCAGCAGGTCGCCGAGCGCCCGCGCGGTGCCCTCGGGCCCGGCGACGGTCAGCGGCGCGGAGCGCTCGCGCAGGTCGAAGGTCTTGAGCATCCCGGGCAGGCCGAGCCAGTGGTCGGCGTGCAGGTGCGTGAGCAGGACGAGGTCGAGCTCGACGAGCCCCCCGGCCCGCATCAGCTGGCGCTGGGTCCCCTCGCCGCAGTCCACGAGGACGTGCTCGCCGCCCCGGCGCACGAGCGTCGACGGGAGGCCGCGACGGGCGGTCGGCGCCGAGCCGCCGGTGCCGACGAAGAGGAGGTCGAGGTTCACGGGCGGGCCTGGTCGGTCGGACCGGCCCGCGACGACGCGCACGTCGCGCGCTCCGCGGAGCGCGCCACGGCCCACCGCGCGTCGCGACGACGTCGACCATGTCTTTAATCGTGTGCTGCGGGCCCTGTTGAATCACGCACCGGCGCGCCACGAGGGCGGTGAAGCCAATCTGGAAGGCCTGATTCTGATCGCCGACGACCTCTCGCCGGCAGATGCCCTGCTGATGCAACAGCACGGC
>JALRCL010000470.1 GCA_023268575.1 Patulibacter sp. | reverse complement strand
GCGCCGGTCTCCTCGCAGACGTTGGCGATCTCGTTGATGAACGAGATCTTCGTCGCGAGGAAGGCGTTCGAGGCGAGCTTCACCATCTCGGCCGAGGCGATGTCGGTCCGCACCAGCTGGCCGGGGCCGTTGCCGCCCTCGTCCGGGACGAGGAGCGGGCGGTAGAGCTCGACGACCGCGTCGCCGGCCCAGTCGCCGTCGTCGCCGACGACGACGCGATCGGGGGCGAGGAAGTCGCTGACCGCGGTGCCCTCCTTGAGGAACTCCGGGCACGAGACGTAGCGGAAGCCCGACTTGCCCTGCTCCGCGAAGACGCGCTTGATCGCCTCGCCGGTGCCGACGGGGACCGTCGACTTCATGACGAGCGCGTGGCGGTCGGAGGCCGGCATCGCGCCGACGACGGCGTGAACCGCGGACAGGTCGGCGTCGCCGGAGTACGTCGGCGGGGTGCCGACGGCGACGAACAGGAGCCGGGCGCGGTCCAGCGCGACCGCGATGTCGGTCGTGAACGTCAGCCGCTCGCGGTTCTTCTCCACGAGCTCGGTCAGACCGGGCTCGTAGATCGGGATCTCGCCCCGGTTCAACCGCGCGATCTTCTCGGCGTCGATGTCGACGCAGACCACGTCGGACCCGAGCTCGGCGAAGCCGACCGCGGTGACCAACCCGACGTAGCCGGTGCCGATGACACCGACGGGCTCTCGTTCAGCGGACATGAGACCGGGGAGGCTACACGCCCCGCCCGGTCCGGAGGCCTACGACGAGTAGCGGGTGAACGAGCGCGCGAGCGCGCGCATCTCCGCGTTGGTGAGCTCGTTGGAGAGCGTGTTGCTGATCCAGTACGTCCCGCGGCCCGACGTCCACATGAGGCGCCGGATCTGCTTGCCGTCGTACTGGACCTTCCAGGTGCGCCCGCCGATGCGCTCCTCGTCGTCGGCGAGCTTCAGGATCGGCGGGTCCTCCCACGTGACGCCCTGCACGCCGTAGTACTGCCCGACGCCCGGATCGGCGACGACCACGCGGTAGCCGCGCCACGGGTAGGTCCGGCCGCCGGGGCTGCGGATGTCGTAGCCCCGGGAGTCCTGCGGCCGGTAGGTCCCGCGCTTCGTCATGAGGCTCGGGTAGTAGACCGGCATCTGCGCGTTCTTGACGATGTCGGACTGCTGGATCGCCTGGCGCGCCGCCATCGGATTGGCGAAGAGCGAGGCCGGCGTGCGGGCCTTCTTCCGGCGCGCCTGCCGACGCACCGGGGACGAGGTGCCCTTCCGCGCGGCGTCGCGGGCCTCGCGCGTGCGCCGGCCCGGCACCGAGGAGGGGTGCAGGAACTGCCGGGCGGCCTGGGCGAGCGCCGCCGGCGTGGTGACGACGTTCGTGCGGTCCCCGGCGTCGGTCACCTGGAGCTTCACCTTCGCCGTCGGCTTGCCGGCGACGTCGACGGCGAGCTTCACCACGCCGAGCAGGCCGCGGGGCGTGCCGATGTCGGTCTTGATGTAGCGGTTGATCGCCCGCAGCAGGCGCTTGCGCTCGCCGAGGAGCTTCGAGTTCGCGATCTGGGCGCGGGCCTCGGTCAGGTAGTTCGTCTGACGCGCCTCGCGCACGAGGTCGCTGTCGGTGTGGCGGAAGCGGACGTAGTCCAGCGAGTCCTCGCCGCAGAGGCGCTGGTAGCCCGACTCCACGTCGATCTTCGCGTAGCCGGAGTTCGGCGGGTTGTAGTACTTGCGGTCGATGTCGGCGTAGAAGCAGCCGAAGAAGTTCACCGCGCGCGAGAACGCCCCGAAGCGGATCGAGACGTAGTGGTGGATGAGGAACTCCTCGTCCGGCGTCGAGAGCATCGACTGGATGGTGCGGATGAGTTGCCGCGGCCCGCGGGTGTAGGAGTCGTTGAGCTTCTGCCGGCCCACGCCGGGCAGGTCGACGAGGAGGTCGCGCGGGAGCGACAGCATCGTCGTCGCGTTCGCCTCGGGGTCCAGCCGCAGGAGGATCATCGTGTCCGACCGCGTCGGCGTCGACTTGTCGTCGGTCAGGCGGCGGTCGTCGCCGACGAGGAGCATCGTCTGCGGCTTGCCCGGCTCGACGTCGGCGAGCACGTCGTCCAGGCCCTTGATCTGGGTCCGCTTCGGGTCGAGCGCCTCGACGAGCTCCTTCGCCTCCTGCTCGACGGTCGTCGCCACCGCGGCGCCGGCGAAGGCGAGGACGACGATGCCGGCGAGGAGGATCCGCAGGCCGAACCCGATCCCGGGTCGCGGCGGGCGGACGGACGGGGTGCTCAACGTCGGGCCTCGACGGTCGGGGGCGCCGCGGGCGCGGTGATCGGATCGGTGGTGAGGAGGCGCACGAGCGCCTCGCGGTAGCGGGCCAGCGACGGGATCGACACCCACTCGTCCGGGCCGTGGTGCCCCGCGCCCTCGGGTCCGCACTCCACGGCGGGGATGCCGGCCTCCAGGAACGCGAACGCGTCGGAGGCGCCGTCCCGGCCGACCGGCAGGCCGATCCGCTCGTCGCCGCCGCTGACGTCGCGCAACGCGTCGCGCAACGCCACGACGTAGGGATTCGATCGCGAGACGATCGCCGGCCCGCGCTCGAGCACCCGCAGGACCTCGAGGTCGGGGACCGTGCGGATCTGGCGCAGGATCTCGGCAGGATCCTGCCCCGGCACGTACCGGATGTCGACGGTGATCTCGCAGGCGTCGGGGACCATGTTGAACGCCTCGCCTCCCGAGATCCGCGCGAGGTTGATCGACGGACGCTCGTAGAGCTCGCTGCTCTCCTGGCTGAAGGGCAGGGTCTCGATTCGCCGGAACGCGTCGAAGGCCTTCAAGATCGCGTTGTCGCCGAGCCAGGGCGTCGATCCGTGAGCGCTCGTGCCGTGCACCGCCGCCTTCAGCGCGAGCACGCCCTTCGCCTGGACCCCGATCTGGAGCTGCGTCGGCTCGCCGGTGATCGCGAAGTCCCCCCGGAGCACCCCGGCGCGGACGAGCGCATCGGTCGAGCGGTGGTCGACCTGCTCGCTCTCCTCGTCCGGCACGACGACGAGCTGCACGCGCGTGCGCGCGCGGTGCACGGTGTCGCGGACGGCGCAGAGCATCGCCGCCAGCCCGCCCTTCATGTCGTACGCGCCGCGACCGATGAGCCGGTCGCCCTCGACGCGCGGGACGAACTGCGAGGACGGCGCCGGAACGACGTCGAGGTGCCCGTGGAGGATGATCGTGGGACCGGCTGAGGGCCCGATCTCCGCCAGGAGGACCGGGAGCCCTTCGTGATCGTGATCGACCGCGTCGATCCCGTGCGACTCCAGCCAGCCCTTGACGAACCCGCCGGCAGCACGGAGGCCGTCCGGTTGCGAGGTGTCGTACCCGACCAGCCGCTTCGCGAGCAGCCGTTCGTCCATCGCGGGAAGGATAGGGATGCCGTCAGATGGGTGGTCCACCCGTCGTGGACCGCGGCGCGCTGCCGCTCGTCGCGCGCGCGTGCGAGGATGCGCGCATGAGCGACGAGCACGATCCGCACGAGTCCGTCAAGGTCACGCCGACCCTCTGGGGCTTCTCGGCCGCGACCGTGGTGACGTTCGCCGGGATGTTCCTGGCGATCATCTACAACTCCAACGGCGGCGGCTTCTAGGAGCGACGTCCCCGTCGCGGCCCCCGCACCGGTGGTCGCGCGGGCGACGCAGGAACGACGACGGGCGGCCCGCAGGCCGCCCGTCGTCGTTCTGGGCGCGGCTCCGGCCGGCCGAGCGGCTAGAGCCGGTCGGCGAGCCGGACCAGGGCGTCCGCGCGCCGCTTGCCGGCGAGCGCGAGGCGGTGCTGCTCGGTGCCCTCGGTCGCGCCGGCGAGGCGCTCGTCGGCCTCGGCCTGGCGCTTCTTGGCGGCGTCGACCGAGTACTCGTCGACGGGGTAGGCCTCGTCGACGAGCAGCAGGACGCCCTCCTTGGCGACCTGGACGTAGCCGCCGACCTGCACGAAGCGGGTCACCTCGCCCCCGGGCTGCGTCAGTCGCAGCTCCGCCGGCTCGAGCCGGCCCAGGAGCGGGGAGTGCTTGGCGAGGATGCCGATCTCGCCCGCGACCGTGCGGGTCGAGACCTGCTCGACCTCACCGGAGAAGAGCTCCCCGGTGGGCGTGAGGACGTCGACGCGAAACGGCGTGTGGGCCACGGCGATCAGCCCTTCTTGGCGGCCGCGACGACGTCGTCGATCGAGCCCTTGAGCAGGAAGGCCGACTCCGGGAGGTCGTCGTGCTGGCCCTCGACGAGCTCCTTGAAGGAGCGGACCGTCTCGGCGATCGGCACGTACGAGCCCGGGGTGCCCGTGAACTGCTCGGCGACGTGGAACGGCTGCGAGAGGAAGCGCTCGACCTTCCGCGCGCGCTGCACGGTGATCTTGTCCTCCTCGGAGAGCTCGTCGATGCCGAGGATGGCGATGATGTCCTGCAGCTCCTTGTAGCGCTGCAGGATCTCCTTGACCCGGTTGGCGACGTCGTAGTGCTCCTGGCCGACGACGTCGGGCTTCAGGATCGTCGAGGTCGAGTCGAGCGGGTCGACGGCCGGGTAGATGCCCTTCTCCGCGATGGCGCGGTTGAGCACCGTGGTGGCGTCGAGGTGGGCGAACGACGCGGCCGGGGCCGGGTCGGTGAGGTCGTCGGCGGGCACGTAGATGGCCTGCACCGAGGTGACCGAGCCGTTGCGGGTGGAGGTGATGCGCTCCTGCAGGTCACCCATCTCGGTCTGCAGGGTGGGCTGGTA
>JALRCL010000404.1 GCA_023268575.1 Patulibacter sp. | reverse complement strand
GGGCGCGAGGAAGCAGACGAGCGCCGAGAGCGACAGCTGCAGGCCGACGCGGTGGCGGGCACCATCGAGGATCCGGGTGAGGAGCCCGGTCACGGCAGGGGCGTGGGCCGCGACGCGGCGGCGGTGACGGAGGGGGGCACGGTGAGGGAGCTGCGCAGGGCGTCGCCGAGGGCCCGCCGGGCCGTCTGAGCGGCGAGGCGGTAGCCCTCGCGGCGCAGGTGGATGTCCGGCGTCCGCGGCGGGCGCACGCACATCCACGTCAGATCGCAGACGGCGGCGACCGCCTGCGGGCGGCGTCGGTCGGTGGGGCGGAAGGGCGCGTACTGGTGCATCGCATCGGCGAGGTCCACGACGGTCGCCCCGTGACGCCGGGCGACGTCGACGATCGTCCGATCGATCGAGCGCAGGAAGAGCACGTGCAGCCGGCGCAGCGCGGGGCGCGCGTCGGGGTGCTCGTCCCAGAGGCCCAGGAGCGGGTCGTAGAGCGTCAGCACGCCGATCGGCACGTGCGGGGCGACGTCGCGCAGCCGGCCGAGCAGCTCGTCGAGGTTCTCGCGCAGCGCCACGCCCACGCGGCGCAGGCACGACGGGTCGACGCGCCCGTCGCGCAGGCAGTCGCCTACGTCGTTGCCGCCGATGTCCAGCAGCACGGCTCGGCGGCGGTCGCCGAGGCGCGAGAGGAGGCCGATCGCGAAGGAGGCCTGCGAGGTCGTCGGGTCCTCGTTGGCGTAGGGCGTGTCGCGCTCCGGGGCGCAGTCCCGCCCGCCGGCCAGCAGCGACGCGGACGTCGCCCCGCCGCACCCGAGCTCGTGGAGGACGACGGGGGTGCCGTCGTCGCGCAGGAGGTCGGCGAGCTGGCGCGGGTAGCCCTGGCGCGTCTCGCGGCCGCCCCCGAGCAGCCCGGGCTGGACGCCGACGGCGAGCGAGTCGCCCAGCGAGACGAGGTGCAGGGCCCGCGGGTCGTCGGCGTCGTCGCCGCCGCAGGCGGCGAGGGCGAGGGCGCAGAGCACGGCCAGGACGGCCGCCGTGCGGGCGGCCGGTCGTCGGCGCGAGGCCGTGCCTGAACGCTCGCGCGGCACTGGCGCAAGGGTAGTGGGCCCCGGGCGCGACCCGGTGCGGCGCGTGCCCCCGGCCCCGGGCGGACGTCCAGCCGCCGACCGGGCGGACCTGGACGCCGGTAGCGTCCCCGTCGGTGTCCGCCCCGCCCGCCACGAGCCCGACCGTCGGCCGCGCCGGCGGGCCGGCGACGACGTTCAGCCTGCTGCTGCCCCTCCGGCGGGGCATGGCGGACCTGCGGCGGGCGCCGCTGGCGACCCTCGCGCCGGTCGTCGTGCTGCTGCTGCCGCTCGTCCCGCTCTCCCTGGCGGCCGACTGGGTGCTGCGGACGGGGGGAGACGTCGCGCTCCAGGGGCTCCTCGTCGGCGGGCCACGTGGGGGCCGCGACGTGCTGATCGCGCGCCCGGACGGCGCCGGGATCCGCTCGCTCCTGCTGCTGGCGCTCGTCGTGGCCACGGCGGTCGCGGTCGTCGTCGCCGCGGCGCTCGTCGCCGGCGGCCCGCGCGTCCGGCGCGTCTCGCCCACCCGCGCGGTGCGCGATGCGTGGCGCGCGTGGCCCCTGGCCTTCCTCGTGCTCGTCGTCCAGCTGTGGGTGCTCGGCGCCGCGGTCCTCCTGCTCGCGCTGCTGGCGTCGCTGGCCGGCGGCGTCCGCTTCCAGCTCCACGCGGTGGTGCTCGTCGTCGGCCTCGTCCTGCTCGTCGTCGGGGCGGCGCGGATGAGCCTCTGGCCGGCGATCGCGCTGCACGACGACGTCGGTCCGCGCACCGCCGCGCGACGCGCGTGGCGGGCGACGGCGTCGGACCCCGTGCGCGCGGTGCTCGCCCTGCTGCTGCCGCCGGCCGCGGCGCTGGTGGTGGCGGGCGTGGTGGGGGCGCTCGTCGGCGCGCTGCTCCGGGCCGCGACGTCGGCGGAGCTCGTCGTCCTCTCGCCCGCGGCCGTCGACGCCTGGGCGATGCTGCCGCTCGTGCCCGGGGTCGCGGTGGGCGCGGCCCTCGCCGGGCGCGCCGCCGACGCCCTGCGCGTCCGGCTGGACGCCTGAGCCGCGGACCGCGCGACGCGCCGCGGGGCGGGGCGTGCGTCCCGGATCAGCGCCCCCGGCTACCGCGTCGTGAGGCGCAGCGCCTGGAGGGACCGGCGCGCGGTCCGCTCGAAGACGCGCGCGGCGCGACTCTCCTCGCCCGCGACAACCCCGCGGCGGCGGAGTCGCTCCTGCGCACCTTCGCGGCGAAGCGGACGCTGCCGCGTGCCGTCCAGGCCGACGTGTGGCGCAAGATCGGCGCCGCGTGCTGGGCGCAGCG
>JALRCL010000365.1 GCA_023268575.1 Patulibacter sp. | reverse complement strand
CGGAGTCCGCCGTGGGGGTCGGCTGATGCGTCGCGCGCTCCAGGCCCACGGCCGGACCGTCGCGGTGATCGTCGCGATGCTCGCGCTCGCCCTCGCGGTCACCGGCGTCATCCTCGTGAACCAGCGCGTCGCGCTGCCGGGCTGGCTGCCCGGGGGCGCCGAGCGCTACGAGCGCTTCCAGGTCGAGCTGTCGACCGCCCAGGCCGTCACGCCCGGCCAGGGGCAGCAGGTGCTCATCGCCGGGGTCGACGTCGGCGACATCACCGACGTCCACCTCGAGCGGGGCGCGGCCGTCATCGACATCCGGGTGAAGGCGCGCCATGCCCGCAAGCTGCGGCGCGACGCCTCCGCGCTGCTGCGTCCGAAGAGCGGCCTGTACGACATGAGCGTCGAGCTCGACCTCGGGCGCGCCGCGCAGCGGCTGCGGCCCGGAGCGCGGATCCCGGACTCCCGCACCGCGGTGAACGTCCATCTCGACGAGCTGCTCGCCTCCCTGGACGGCGACACCCGCCTCGCGCTGAAGATGCTCGTCGACGGCGCCGGCGAGGGCCTGCCGAACGACGGTCGTGCGCTCGCGGGCACCCTCCAGCGGCTCTCGCCGGTCCAGCGCAACCTCCGGCTCATCGGCGAGCAGATGGAGGACCGCAACCGGCAGATCCGCGCCGCCGTGACCCTCATGGGCCGCGTGAACGGCGCGCTGGCCGACGGGCGGGGCGACGTGGTCCGCGCGATCCGCTCCACGAGCCGCGTCCTGGGCACGATGGGCCGCCGCGACGGCGAGCTGCGCTCCGCGCTCGGCGAGTTGCCGCGGACGCTCGCCGCCACCGACGGCGCGCTGGACGCCGGCACGTCGCTCGCTCGCGAGCTGCAGCCCGCGAGCGCCGCGCTCATGCCCGTCGCCGAGCAGTTGGCGCCGACGCTGCGCGACCAGCGGCCGTTCCTGAAGGCGACCGCGCCGGTGATCCGCGAGCAGCTCGAGCCGTTCGCGCGCCGCACGCGGCAGCCGGTCCGGCGCCTGGAGGACTTCGCGCAGGCCGTGCACGAGGGCCATGCCGACAGCGACGCGGTGACCGGCGAGACCAGCCGGTTCCTGAACATGCTCGCCTACGACCCGCCGGGCAACGAGCGCGGGTTCCTCTTCTACCAGCAGTGGCTGAACCACAACCTGCCGTGGATGTACTCCACGCAGGACGCGCACGGCCCGATCCGCCGCGCGCGGCTGAGCCTCAGCTGCTCGTCGTTGGCGACCCTCACGCAGACCGCCGAGGTCAACCCGCAGGCGGCGTTCCTCGGCACGTTGCTCGGGGCGCTGGGCAAGACGCCGCTCTGCCCGCCCGCGACGAAGGAGGGGCCGGACACGACGGGCCCCGCCAGCGACTCGCCGCAGGCGGCGGCGCGGAGCGCCGCGACCGCGTCCGGGCGGGGCGCGACGCCGACGGCGTCGACGCCCGCCGACCGGGGCGCCGACGGCCGCTCCGCGGCCGAGGCCGCCCGCTCCGCCGCGGGCGCGACCGCCGGAGGCGGACGGTGAACAAGAACCGCCCCTCGAACGTCCAGCTCGGGCTCATGGTCGCCTTCGCGCTGAGCTGCTTCGGACTGCTGCTCTACCTGTGGACGGCGTTCGGTGGCCCGACGCCCCTGCGGCCGCAGGGCTATCGCGTGCAGCTCGAGGTCACCGAGGGCGCGCAGCTGGCCACGCAGTCCGACGTCCGGATCTCCGGCGTGTCGGTCGGTCGCGTCCAGGAGCTCGACCCGGATCGCCGGACGGGCCGCACCCGCGTCGTCCTGGAGATCGAGCCGCGCTACGCGCCGATCCCACGCGACACGCGGGCGACGCTGCGCGCGAAGACGCTGCTCGGCGAGACCTGGGTCGAGCTGAGCCCCGGAACCCGCTCCCGCACCGCCCTGGCGTCGGCGATGCTGCCCGACGGCGGTCGCCTGCCGCGCTCCGCCGTCCGGCCGACGGTCGAGTTCGACGAGGTCCTGCGGACCTTCGACCGCGACACCCGCGACCACCTCGGTCGCTGGATCCGCACCGGCGCCGACGCGCTGGACGGGCGCGGCGCCGAGTTCTCGGCGGCGATCGGCATCGTGTCGCCGTTCGCCGACGAGCTGACGGGCCTCCTGCGGATCCTCGACCAACAGGACCAGGCGGTCCAGGGCCTCGTCCGCGACAGCGGCCGGGCGTTCGGGGCGCTGAGCCAGCGCCGCGGCGAGCTCTCGGGCCTCATCACCGACGGCGCGCGCCTGACGGAGATCACGAGCCGCCGCGCCGATGCGGTCCAGGCCACGATCCGCGCCCTGCCGCCGTTCCAGCGCGACTCCGAGCGCACGATCGGGCGTCTCGGCACCTTCTCGCGCGACACCGACCCGCTCGTGCGCCTCATGCTGCCGGTGGCGGCCGAGCTCACGCCGACGCTGCGGTCGCTCGAGCGCCTGGCGCCGGACCTGCGCGCGCTGCTCGTCCGCCTCGAGCCGGTGATCGAGCGCTCGCGGACCGGCCTGCCGGCGCTCACGCGGGTCGTCGACGCCCTCCGTCCGTGGATCGCCGAGGCCGAGCCGCTGCTGCGCGACCTCAACCCGACGCTCGAGTACTTCGGACGCTTCCGCGACGAGATGCGCGCGTTCTTCGCCAACCCGGCGTCGGCGACGCACGCGACCGCGAAGGGCGCCGACGGTCGACGGTTCCACTACCTGCGCCAGACCCTGCCGCTGAACCCGGAGAGCCTCGCGGTCTGGCCGGAGCGCCTGAAGAGCAACCGCGCCAACCCGTACCAGACGCCCGGCTGGGCGAGAGATCCGCGGACGATGACCGTGCTCGACGGCCGCAACTGCACGAAGGGGCTCACCGGCGCGAGCGTCGGCGGCTTCCTCGCGCAGGCGCTCGTCGACGCGAAGGCCGCCCCGGCCTGCGCCGTGGCGACGCCGCAGGACTTCGACGGCCGCCGCACGACGTTCCCGCAGGTCCGTCGGGATCCGTCGGTCGCGCCCTGACCCATTCGCGGGGCGCGTTGCCGCGCCGGCGCCGCGCGGCTGGCGCCCACCCGGGACAAAGCCTCTGGACACGCTGTACAGTGGCGGGGTCAGAGCACCGTGAGCGGCGTTCGCCGCCGGAGGAGGAGCAGGACGTGGCCACCGAGACCCAGCTGATGCCCGTCGAGGCGCCCGCCACGGGCCGCACGATCGACGAGGTCGCCGTCGCCGGCGCGGCGGAGGTCGCCGAGCTCGCCGCGCGTGCCCGCACGGCGCAGGTCGCCTGGGGCGAGCGAACGTTCCGCGAGCGCACCGCCGTCCTTGACGCCGCCCGCCGCTGGCTCGCGCGCAACGCGGACCGCATGCGCGAGACGATCTGCCGCGAGACCGGCAAGACCGACGACGACGCGCAGCTGGAGATCGCCGTCGCCCTGCAGAGCTTCGCCTTCTGGTCCAAGCGGTCGGAGCGCTACCTCGCCGAGGAGCGCTTCCGCACCTGGGCCCCGATGGTCCTCGGCCGGAAGGTCACCGTCCGCTACGAGCCCTACGGCCTCGTCGGCGTCATCGGGCCGTGGAACTACCCGCTCGTGAACGCGTTCTGCGACTGCGTCCCGGCGCTCATGGCCGGCAACTCGGTCCTGCTGAAGCCGTCCGAGGTCACGCCGCTGACGGCGCTGCTGACCGCAGAGATGCTCGCGGAGTCGGGCATGCCGGAGGGCGTCTTCACCGTCGTCAACGGCGCGCGCGAGACCGGCGAGGCCGTCGTCGACGCCGTGGACTACGTCATGTTCACCGGGTCGACCGCCACCGGTCAGGCGGTCATGCGCCGCGCCGCGGACACCGTCACGCCGGTGTCGCTGGAGCTCGGCGGCAAGGACGCCATGATCGTCTGCGCCGACGCGAACCTCGAGCGCGCGGCGAACGCCGCCGCCTTCTCGGCGCTCTGCAACAGCGGCCAGGTCTGCATCTCGGTCGAGCGGATCTACGTCGAGGACGCGATCTACGACCGGTTCGTCGCGCGGCTGGGCGAGATCGTGCAGGGCCTGCGTCAGGGCGAGGCCGGTGGGCCGGGGTCCGTCGAGGTCGGCGCGATCACGCACCCGCCGCAGATCGACATCATCGAGCGGCACGTCCGCGACGCCCTCGACAAGGGCGCGAGGGCCATCACCGGCGGGGCGCGGCGCTCCGGTCCCGGGCGGTTCTTCGAGCCGACGGTCCTCGCGGACGTCGACCACTCCATGAGCTGCATGACCGAGGAGACCTTCGGCCCGACGATCCCGGTGATGCGGGTCGCCGACGTCGACGAGGCGATCCGGCTGGCCAACGACTCGCCCTACGGCCTGCAGGGCAGCGTCTTCACGAGCGACGCGGCGAAGGGCGACGCGATCGCCCGGCGGATGGAGTGCGGCGCGGTCTGCGTGAACGACGCCCTCGTGAACTACATGGTCTTCGACGCGCCGATGGGCGGGTGGAAGACCTCCGGCATCGGCTCGCGCCACGGCGCTGGCGGCATTCGCAAGTACTGCCGCACCCAGACGATCCTCGGCAGCGGCCCGCAGCTGAAGCGCGACGTGCACCACTTCCCCTACACGCCGCGGGTCTCCAAGCTGCTCGCGGGCTTCGTCGGGCGCCTGTACGGACGCTGACCCACGATCCGGGGTGGCGGGACCCCCGGGGGCGCGGGTACGGTGCCGACCCTCGGACCGGGGTGCCGGGACCCCCGGCAGTCCTGTTGACGCAGTGTCCGGACGGACTGTATGGTGAGCGCGTGCTTGGGAGGAGCGTCGTTCGCGCACGCATGCGCGTGAACCATCCGACGGCCGGGACGGAGGCCGGGCGATGAGCCTGGAGCGCCGCATGGCCCGCGCCGCGGCGCGGCGTCGGCCATCCCTGCGCCGTGCTGCTGCGGGTCTTGGTGCGGCGGGGTTGGTGGTGGCGGGTTTGGGTCAGGTGTCGGGGGCGTCGGCGCAGCAGCGGACGATCGAGGTGACGTTGGCTGGTGGTCGGGTGGTGTCGATCACGGTTGATGTGCCGCCGGGGACGCCGTTGGATCAGATTCCGTTGCCGGATCTGGGTGTGGCGGCGGTGAAGGTGACTGGTGGCGGGTCGGCTGCGTCTGCTTCGGCGGCGGGTGCGTCGGCGTCGCCGGCTCCGGTGGCTGGTGCGCCGGTCGCGGGTGGTTCTGGGACGGCGGCTGCTGGTGCGGCGGTGTCTGGTCGTGGTGGTGCGGCGGCGGGTGCTGCTGGTCGTGCGGGCAGTGAGGAGCGTCGGCAGGCGCGTGCGGTGGCGCAGGCGGCGGATGATGCGCGTGCGCGGGTGCGGGAGCGTGCGGACGGGACGCGGGTCTCTTCGGCGCAGCGGCGTGCGGCGGCGGAGCGTCGTGCGGCGGGGGCGGTGGTGGAGCCCGATCCGTTGGATGCCTCGACGGTCGAGGTGTTGCCGGGCCCCGCGCCGGTGGGGGTGCCGAACTTCTTCATCGATCGGTTCCGGATCCCGCCGTTCTTGCTGCCGATCTACCAGGCGGCGGGCATCCAGTACGGGGTGCGGTGGGAGGTGCTGGCGGCGATCAACGAGATCGAGACCGACTACGGCCGCAACCTCAACGTCTCCAGTGCCGGCGCGCTGGGCTGGATGCAGTTCATGCCGGCGACGTGGAAGGCCTACGGCGTCGATGCCAACG